>JAHEAD010000006.1 GCA_019721075.1 Candidatus Sysuiplasma jiujiangense | reverse complement strand
TATACTACTAACTATTTAGACTCTTCGGTCCGAGCACACTGGCAATTCAAAAATCGAATCAAAAACGCTTATTTTCCTAACCCTTTATGGCCGCCATAGCACGCTACAAACTCTGCTTTTAAAATGCTTGAAGAGGCGTGGATAAAGAGCGGAGTTGTCGGCGACGAATTCAATGGGTTGTGTGTGCCTTACCATTTTTACCAGATATGGTCAGGAATCCTGTCATGGTCAACATTTCAACCGAGCCAGCGTCTCCAAATTTCCATTGACCAGATTACCATGATGAAAAACAGCCTTCCCCCGCCGAAAAAAAGTGATGGTCATGATGGTCAGCTGGTCAGAGCACGAAAAGAGGGAATTTTCTCATGGTCAGGGTATGGTAACCATGGTCACTTCGAAAATCGAACACAGAAGTCATGGGAGGGGTGTGCCACTTGTGCCTGAGGTTTCCTTTTTTTATTTTAATCCTGCAGTGCCCGTGGCGGTTGTTATCGTCTGCGACAAAAAAATACACGACGGAAAAATAGTCTGGCACACAGTCATATCACTATCTTACGCAGCTGATGTCGACATCGAAGGACAGTTCTTCCAGGAGTTCACCGGCGGTTTTCTGGATGAGGGAGACTGGACGACGAACCGGCCTAGTATGTTTGCGGCAGAATTTGTAACCGCTTTGAAGGCACACGGTATCGAATACGACGACAGTGTAAAATCATGGTGTAGCGCCTTAAATTCGAAATTGGCCGAAGCGGTATCGAAAGGTAAGAAGGGTGGAATCCCGCCGTCACGACTGATGCTGCGTACGACCTCAGTCGAGAGCTTCAGCCCAGAAAGGCTTGATATTCACATGTCTCTTGATTCGCCCTTTAGAATTGCCGGAAAGGCATTCAGAACACCTAATAGTCTGAACCTGTTTTTAAGGCAGCGTCTCGGCGATTATGAAACGGTGACTGAGACCACGTACGATATGTTGCTGAATTTCTGGAAGCAGATCGCAATTGAACGGCCGATTCAAGAAGATCCCCTTGCAGCCCTGTTGGTTGAAGCTCTGGTCCAGCGCCTCCTGCGCTTTAGCATATTAAGAAATTTTTCTTCTGATGCTTACGACGCAATCACCAATACAAATCAGGCGGCGGTTCTCCACGGAGATGCACTCTTCATCACATCATCTCTATTCGCTGAGGTTTTGGAGGACTTGAGTCTCAAACGTGACGCCGCCATGGTGACGCTGGCACCGTATCTTGCATCCGCTAAGTATGAGTCCAGACATCTGAGGAAAGAGGGTCGGAAGGATATTTCAAAAACCTTTCTCAAGATATCGTGGCCCGCGATAGTTCGCACGTTCCCACAGCTCGAGGGAGCAGTCAGAAGTCCCGGAACCGATGAAGACCATGCGGCAAAAAGCGTTCTAAGCGATTTGATCCCTGGGAAGATCGTCGGCTCAATCGATGAAACCGGTATGTGCTCCGTGAACGAGATGCCCGCTTTCCTCTGTTCAGACAACGGGGTTTCTCATTTTCATGTTGCTGCAATCCCAAAGCCGGATGATTGTCATGGGGCTTTCTTTCAGATTGAAACAACAACTTTCCTTCTCGTGAGAGCAGGTACTGTGGATTCATCACTGCCTTTCAATGAAATCGTTCAAAGGGATATCGTCGGTGGGATCTTCCTCGAACAGCCTGCGATAAGAGATGCTGAAAATGAAAAACGGTCATGATGATTTTCATGCGCAAGCGTACGAACTCAGGCTGCTAATGTCGGCTTCATCCAGTCAGCGTATGCTCATAATTCACAAATTCCCGGAACATCATGATCGGCTCGCAACATCCGAATGGCACGAACCCTATAGTTGTCCGGCCTTTCCCCTAGAATGGCATCCGCCGCTTTCGGGAGCGTTCTGGGTTCATCCCAAGACCGTGGCCGGCAGGACAGTCCTGTCAAACGAGCTTGTCCTCGAATCCGATAGTGATGACTACGAATTTATGGCACATGCGACACAGAAAGTATTGTGCTGGTTAAGGGACAACGGTGCTTGTCCTTGGCTTTCATGGTCGGGGAATAAGAGCTACCATGTTCACGTGCTTTTCACGGCGCCGATTGATGTCCCCGAGGAGATGGCGGCAGAATTCGAGTCAAATCCTGAGTTCGATGTGGCCGAATGTGTCCGCGACTATCTCAGAATTCTGGTTGAGAATGACACCGGCCTTCAGAATGCTTTTGATCCGGCATTGACGCACTGGTCGTCGTCGTCCCGCGGCAGGATGATCCGGATGCCAGGCTCGATACACCCCAAGTCCGGCGGATTTTGCACCATTGTCGATTCTGTGTCAAATACAAAGCCGATCGATCTTCCCGTGAGGAATCTCACGCAGAAGCCGCCGAGGTGGGACATCAGCATGTTTTCAGAGGGGCTTTTCAAGTATCTTGGAGCCAGACTGGAGGAAGAGCAGTGTAACAGCGAAACTGTCAAGATTGATCCCGCCGCACTGACGGGTTCGGTGGCATGCCTTCCTCCGAAACTAAGAATGGTTGTGAACTACCTCATTGCAGTGAAACCCCTGCCGCCTCACAGTGATGCTGCCCACAGGCTGAGGGTCTATGTTACTTACAGGTGTAAGTGTGCAGGAGATACATCGGGTCGAGCGATTGTATAATCCTGTTTATGATCGGCGGACAGTGGATCGGTCTCTCAGGTGGTTGATGAGCAGCAGTACCATGCATGTTCGCTATTCTAAGCTGAACGAGCTGCTCGCGTCGCTTGAAATTCCGATAGAACTCAAAACCAATTCTATTGTCGGTGAAGGGAAGGGTGATAGTTGATGGTTCCATGGAACGTAAAAAAAGTCGGACCCACGGACAGAATAATGCTCGAAAACTTACACGAACGAAACTTCATATTAGGCCCCCCGGGCTCTGGCAAAACAACCGCCATCGTCTCATTCGCCAATCAGGCGCGACACTTCGGTCAGAAATTCGAGGTTATCACTTATTCCCGCTCACTTGCGCAGGAGCTGAAGGCCAAGGTCGGGTGCGTCAGGGACGACGACGGGAAAGAGGTTTCTCCCGTACGCACGTTACATTCCTACGCGCATCACGCCCTGGGGCTGCTGATAACTGATTATCTGGGCGAGCCTGAATTGAAGAATTTCTGCAAGAAATTCAACATCGGATACGATGAGGGACATCGATTTGGGCATCTTTTCGACTGGGAGATGCTCAACACAAACGACGAGTTCGGACGCTTTTTCGGCGGTTACGATCGGTGGGTCGGCGGACTGAAGTCTGATTCCATATGCGCCCTCATGAACGATTATTCCAGGGACTACAACGAGATCGCAAAATGCTATGAGGAATTCAAGCATGGTCTCGGACTCCTCGACTATTCGGACATGATCGAACAGCTTGCGGAAGCGTCATGCAGCGAGGGGCCGGACATGCTGCTGGTCGACGAAACGCAGGATTTTTCGCCGGCGATGTGGCGTGCGGTGGAAAACATAGCGGAAGGCGTACAGGCGGTCGTGTATTTCACCGATCCCTGCCAGTCGATATACGGTTACAGGGGAGCGGATCCGGGTCTTGTGCTGTCCCGCATGAAGGAAGGCACAATCTTCCAGCTCGGCGCAACGCATCGATTCGGCAACCGGATTTACGGCCTCGCGTCCAAAATACTCACGGATTCGCATATCGATGATTTCGTTCCGTTCAGTCCGAATCAAAACAACGATCATGTGTACCACACCATGGTGCCGGCCCGTTTCCTGAGGGAAGAAGGAACAAAGGCGGTTCTCTGTCGGACACAATACTTTGCGTGGCGTTTGAGCAAGGCACTTTCGGAGTTGGGTTACATACCACTGTCGATAAACGAACAGCATGAAAATCTATCTCCATGGACACGACCTTTCGTTCGTTTCGTCAACGCATTGCACCATTTTCCGAGCGTGAGCAAAGACGATGCGTCAGCGATTAATTTTTTTCTACCGAAAAATATGTTGGTCGAACAGTGGTGGGAGGTGCTCGAAAGAAAAGGCGTATCTGTTGAAACGTTCCCGGCTCTCAATTATCCAAAGGAAGAGGTTTTCTCGGCGGCCCGTCTGCCGTGCAAATTCAAGCCGATTGCATGGGGGTGGGTCGGAACCGGCATAAATGAGGCGGACCTCTTGTTTATCGATACAGTCCACAGTGCGAAGGGTTTCGAATTTGAGCACGTCGCAGTCGCCGTCGACATCCCAAAAATGATCTACGACAACTGGACTGAAAACTTCGAAGCACGGATCCTGTACACCGGTCTCACACGGGGGCGTTCATCTTCCTGGATACTCGACCTCGGTTCGAAGTACACGCTGCCCATAGGGCGATCGGCAATCGAAGATCTGTGTGAGTGGATTTAATGAATAAACACAATGACATTAACATGGATAGTTGGTTTTCCATTGCCGAAAGATGGGACGCCAGGGGAGCACATGTGCATCAGAAATTTACATGCGGCAGATGCAATGAGAGACTCACCATCATCGAGCCTAATATTTTTTATATAGAGGGAAGCTGCAGCGACTGCGGTTTTGTCACTGGCGTAAAACTGGCAGGCATCGACATCGAATACTCCTCGGACGGCACCTGCCGTTACGGTCGGCCGGTGCTTCCACTGCGAGTCTGCAGGCCGAAGGAGCAACTCAGATGATGCATCATCTCAAAGTCCACTTCACGTCGTGGCGTCTCGACTGGCGCAGCCTGCTACAGCGGTGGTTTGAAAAGAAACATCTGAAGGGTTATCGAATACGCAGGAAGTCTATCTACACATGCGGTGCATCGCCTTTACCGTAAAGGTCTGTTTGGGGGTCTTGCCCTCGCATGGATCCGACTTGACAAGAGCGACATTGAGGATTACGAGCCCTACTGGCTTGGCGGCGGAAGTCGCAGGAAGGAAGGCGCACCATACAATACCATCGACCTAGAACCGCGTCTTAAGATGTTGTATTTAACACGGAAGGGCTGGTCCGTTGTTCTGAGACAAAACCGAGCCTCGCTCCTTCGGAAGACGATTAAAGAATGAAGGCACCTGCAGCGGCGTATCTCAAGAAGAAGCAGCAGGAGCTGGAAACTGTCCGGAGTCGCCCCGGCAGGCCGCCCGTATTTAAATCTTCCCAAATTGAGGAAAAAATTCCTCAATTTCGTCAGACTAAAAGTCGGACAGGGAAAAGAGGCGCTCCCAGTGATGGTAGGGCGCCATGCAACCCCCTCACAGCCACACCGATATGTGGTCATGGCACAACACTTTCAGGCGCATCGATTTCGAACAGCATTGACATATCCCGCTCACCATAACTTACCAACATCGATAAACAGCGCGTTAGCGGCCGGCAGCCCCGGCTCTTTCCTTGTATGTTGTGCCTATGAGATTGAATCTCACATTGGGGTACCTCTTCTTGATGCTGTCAAAACGCTTCCTGTATTCCGGTTTTTCTGATACAAATTCGTACAGCAACTCATGAACAAGGACAATCCATCCCTGACCGGTGATTTCGCACTCTATCGCACTTTGCAGGTATATGGCCTTGATTTCCAATTTCTCGAATGCCCTTCTCAACGCTCCTTCCGGTGCAGAACTGGCGCGGAAAGGTGTCTTTCGCATCTCCGGCACAAACATGAATTCCATCAGTGCGTAAGATTCTGATTCTCCATGTTCCTCAGAGGGAAATATGCCCAAATCCGGCTTCCACAATTTCACTCTATCCTTTTCACGTTTTCCTTCATTGATCATCCTGTAAAGCTTTTTGACTTTATTCTTGTTGAATATGGTACTTTCGTTGATAGGCACCTCAGTGTGAATTTCAACCCCGTCCTTTCTCAGGGTCTTTGAAAATTCAGTCGCCATCCAGTACTTCATATCTGATTCACACCAGAATGTATCTGGATACCATTCGTTAGGGTTGTCTTCTTGTGCCTCTTCCCTGATACTGTCAAGTCTTTCCTGACGGAATTTCTCCTCAAAATTCTTAATGCTGTTGGTAATAGCTTCTTCTACTTCGGTCATGACGACTACAACTCAAATGGCAGTTAAGACGGCATCGAAATATTTTTAACCACACTGATTTACGCAAAACAAGGAGGATCGAACAGGGGAAAGAGGCGCTCCCAGTGATGGCAGGACGTCGTACCTTCACACATCTTCAAGCAGCAGCGCCTGGGTGAACGTAACCGTCCCGCTCTGCCCCGGCAGAGGGAAGAACATGAGCACTAGGGACACGGAACTGACGGAAACCGCCGTGCCGAACGACATGTCGATTCTGCTGCTCATGGACGGCTTTTCGATCGACAGCTGCTTGCCGAGGACCGAGACGTTGTGCATGTATTGCAGAGGCACAACGATGGCCGCCACCTGGGACGTGGATGACCATGAACCCACAATCGCCGTGCCGTTGCTTATGTTGAACTCTATGCCGCCGTACACCATGCCGTAGGTAATGTGCACAATCTCGCTGACCGTGCTGACCGTGCCGTTGGGCGCATAGGCGAATGTGGCGTTCTCGGGCATGATTGTGGCGATGACTGCCCCCGGCTGCGTGCCCTGCGGAGCAACATCATGGGCTACTTCCATCTGCATGATGCCTATTGCGAAGATGATTATTACGGCAGCGACAACGACTGCAATTGTCATCTTCAGCGCCTTCATGTGTGCCCTGCCCGAAACGGCAGGAATCACGGCGCCGACAAATGCGGCGACAATGCCGGCCACTACCAGCGTCATTGAAGGCGACACAATTCCGTAGTAGAGGCATGCCGCAGCTATCGGTATGCTGATGAGCAGGCTCTTCCTCAGTTCGTTCATGCGGATTTCACTCCCTTCTGTCCTGATGCTGCATTGCGTTCTGCCGTATGCTCAGCCTCCCGCTGGAACAGGTACTGCATGGTATTCGACGGAATCGCCGGCAGGCACATGAAGAACAATCGGGGACACGACGGTGAACGTTTCTGTGACGTTAACCTCAGGCGTGATCATGACTTCCCATGTTGCGCCGCCGGGAGGGACTGAAAAGTTAAGCGCCCCGGATAGCGCATACCCTGTCTGCCAGACTGTTTTCACCAAGCTTGTGCTGTTGGGATAGAAGTATATGAGCGAGAGGGAGCATCCGCCCGTCGAGTTCCATGCGCCTTTCACAGTGACAGGGGCGGCACCCTTTACCCTCAGCGAAAAGAGCATGATCGAGCCTGAACTGTTGACCGAGCCGCCGGAATAGAGTGGCATCTTCCATCCGGCCGGTAACACCGTCAGAGTACGGGCATGACTGTCTGGCGCTGCCATGGTCAGATAGGCCGTCACGCCTGCAGTTGCCGCGATTAGCAGTACCGCAACCATGATTGCAATGTACTTTGCGGTCATTCACCTCTGCCTCGTTTCATCGGCCAGGTGCCTTCCCTGGCCGCCGTCTTCTTCACCTCCGCCTCATCCATCCACCTGTAGTTGCTTCCCTTCCTCACCCTGACCTTGCGGTGCATGGTCATCACATGCTCCTCCAGCTGTGTAGACCCTGACGCCTTTCTTGCCTGCGGTTCCTTGAAGAGGGCATCGCAGAACGGGCACTGGATATATTCGACCACACAATAAGATATGATAAAGGAAGGATATATGATATTCGGCATGGACGGCAACATAAGGCCGGGTCAGACACTTGGGTCAACATTGGCGGGAGTGTTATCTTTCGATCCGCGGCGGTATCGCAATGCACCTTCTCCTTCCTCCGCGTCAGATCCTGCTTGAGAAGGATAAGACGCATGTCCGCCGACAATTCGGACACTAACAGTCGGAGATGAAATTAATCAAAAGGTTTCATTGTCCGAAAGATGCATTCTCGTGCTTAACTGCACACTAAATGGTTCCTTTCGATGATCCGATCCTGATTGTTCAATTGCCAAGGTCGATGTAATCGATAATCGCATCATGTGATTGTATGCCAAGCCGATCCAAAAACGAGATAATCGATTTCCTTACATAATCCGCTGTTTTGCTCACAAATTCCGCCGAATCACGTGAGTTCCCGCGGTGCACTAATGAACTGCGCTCGCCATAAATTCTCTTCGCCTCCTTAAAAATGCGCTTTCTGTTTTCAAAGTCACTGCTTAGAAGTTTGGCCATTCTTGTAGAAATCTTATGCGTGTTCTCGCCACTCTCGTCTGACTTTTGAAACAAAATTTCGATCGCCACACACAAGTCAAGAAAGGCGTCTTCAGGCTTCTCTCTATCATAGGATTCATTGAATCTGCGAATTGCTCTTTCAATGAATTCATGCTTCTTAATAAGGGGTTCATAGTCTTGATAAAACCCCGTGAATCCGGCAATTTCAACAGGATTGAGTTGAGTGAGACCGAACACCCGCCTTATGCTGGTAAGACCGAACATGAACTGATCGGAAAAACAGGGAAGAGGTGTATTATGATGAATCCAGTATGTCCGAATCCCAAAGTGGGAAGGCTCATAAAGTCTCAGTAATGCCGCGAATATTTCGATTTTTTCAGAAATGGCGCGTAGAAAAGTTTCGATTTTGAGGATCTCGGTTTCATCAATTTGTGTGGGCATGGGTTTTAAGATTTTTTCAGTCTCGGCCGGAAATTCCAAAACATACCTGATTGCATACCTCTCGAATGCTGGTATCTGCACAGTGTCGTTTTGATATATTTTATCGAATTCCGTGTCTGTTATTCTTCTGATACGAACTCCATTGTGTAACACGATAGGTGAGTTATCCGCCCTGAATTGACTTATGGGAGCGATCACGCTCAATTGAACTGAATCCGTATAGAAAAAATTCTCCCAATCTGCATAGGTATTTGAAAAAATCTTCTCATTAAACACAGGTCTGCTTTCCCCATTGAGTTGCCGAAGGAGGATATCCGAAATAAAATCCCATGAAGAAACTGACCGCATCCCTGAGAAGTCCCCAACAACAGCCTGAGTATCGAGATGCCTTGATAGAACAACATCATTTGCAATAATATTTTTCAATTCTCCAAATTCAGGCAGGTTCTGTATTCTGCCCATGCTCGCAAAAAGTAACGCATGAAAATCGAAAACAGCGGTTTCAATCGGCTCTACAGTGTAACTTGCTGGCGGGTCGCCAACTGGACGGTACACGACAGAATTGGTCTTGTATTGCTCCGATACGAAATTTTCAACCAGGACTGCAAGCGCCTCCGAATTCAGTTTCCTTGTTATTTCAAAGAGCCTGATGTTTTTAACCATGATAACCGTACCATCCGCAGGATTGAAAACAGAACATTAAAACACTCATAACTACGTCTCTCCTTCTCTATCCAAAATCGGACGATCCGTAAAATCTTCAAGTATTGAACCTTCTCCCTTCTGCATCCTGAAGGATAAGTCAAATTTCGCCAAGAATTCGGACTGCTCTTCGTTAAGCCCTATGATGTTGAATAGTGCAGAGTCGATTTTCCTGATGATGTCGTATGAATCGATCGTGTTAATTGTCTTTATTTTTATAACATAGCTTTCCTTCGTCCCTTTTTTCCTGACGTTGATTACTTCGGCCGAATGGCGTTCGAAACTGTCCGTCAGTTCATCGACTAGTCTGGTGAGCTCCGTTCCATCCTGCTTGCTCAATTTATCCAGATTCAGAGGGAACTGTTTTATGTGAGAATCGAGAAGGTCCCTGCCGTCCGACCATATCGTGAACCACCAGTAAAATATTGATGAGCACAGCAGTGCGATCACTGCATCCGCCTTGTTTTCGGGGAATGCCAATTTTTTGTAATGATCCGAAATGGACACGTCCTCCAGATTCAGGGGCGTTATCACACCGTCGTTCTCCCTGTATTCGGAATAGTATTCCACCTTCGGCACTGCGCCGTCCCTGTGCGCATGTATCCAGTACTGTGGTGCGTTGTGGTACCATATGGGCACGCCGTCCGTTGCGCAGAAATCGCCGAGTCTTTTCCCCTCGCTGGATTCCATGAGCCGTTTCAATATCTCCAGTTCCAAGGGACTGCCGAGTTTCGGAATAAGCGCTCCGGGCTCATCCGCCTGCCACGGAACGGTCCGAATCCTGTTGAAAAGCTTATATCTGTCGGCGGTTCGCCATCTGTTGTATCCTGAAACCTCGAGTCTTTTCAACCGGCCGCCCTTCTCTGCAACGAGGATGGTGGATCTGCAGTGCTCCAGACCTGAGAAGATTTTCCCAGGCCTGTCGTCGAAGTTGTAATACCATGCCGACGATGAATTTTCGTGAACGAACCTCCTGATACTGCCCATCCTGTCCGTCGAAACAAGGGATACCGGGACTATCAATGACATCCTGCCTTCCGGTCTGGCGAGATCGAGCGCCCGCTCGATGAAATAGGCGTAAGTGTTTCCGCAGTCCTTCGATGCGTAGAGCAGAGGCACGGACGGCTTGCCGCCGTTCTTCGGGCCTCTTTTCATGCATCGGATTATCGCGATCTCGATCGCGCTGTAGTTCCTGTCCTCTATGTAAGGCGGATTGCCGAGAACGACGTCAAAACCGCTCCGATCAATTGCCTTGTTGAAGTCGACAAACCAGTGAAACGGATTCAAGCGCCCAAACTCTTTCGATATCTCCCTGAATTTCTCTTTGCCCGTGTTGCCCTCCCTGGACAGCATCGACAGATAATACGTGTTGAGCACTTCGTACAGTCTGTCCCTGATTTGCCGCATGATTCGTCTGAGTTCTATCGCGTTCTTTCCGTGTTCCCCGGCGTAGATGTCTATGAGGCTCCTGTACCCGCCAATCACGGATGCCATCTGCCCGCCAGAATGCTGTTCCTGATGCTTGCCGCCTTTAGCGGATGTACCGAAGACAAACCCATGAAAAGTTCGCCGACCGCATCTTTGTTCCACAGGGTCAGGGTCAGCCTCTCCGTGGAAGGCATCCTGAGGCCTATGAGGCTGTTTCCCGCGATGATATTGAAATCTATGTTCGGCAGCGCTTCAACATGCCGTTCGCCTTTTACTTCGTCTATGAGGGACAGCCACAGGCGCAGCCTGGCTATCTCAACAGCATTCGGATCTATGTCCACGCCGAAGATGTTCTGCGAGATGATGTCTCTCTTTATCCTGTATCTGTCGGCCCTGCCGCCGGCGGCTTTTATCAGATATTCCTTTATGCGGACAAACTCCGAAAGGATTGCCGTCAGGAAGTGGCCGGAACCGCAAGCAGGATCCAGCACAGTGATCCTTTCCACTTCGTCTATCATTTTCCTCAACAGGTTCCTGTCCGTCGGCAGATTCGCGGGATCCAGGATATCGCTCAATGTAGCGCACCGGGAGAGAACGGACTCGTCGAAGCCCGCCTCTCTCAACGTCCGGGTCAGCCGCTCATGAACAACCGGCACCAGCGTACTGGACACGATGAACTCGACAACATCATTCGGTGTGTAATATGCACCCTTCATTTTCTGACCCATGTTTCCCGTGCCCGAAATGAAGTTTATAGTCTTCTCGAAAATATAGCCCAGGATGTCGGGATTTATGCCTTCGCCGGTCTTGAGCTGGAAGCGGTACCTTTCAAGCAGATCCCTGACGACAAGTTCTATGCCGTCGTTGCCGACATCGTATTCAGATTCGAAGCGTATCACCTCCCTGAACAGTCCGCCGTTGAGATACGGCAGACTGGCAAAGACAGGGTTGCCCGCAACGTGCTCCGGCCTTTCATTCACGGGAGTGTTGAAAACATTGTAGAACAGCGGCTTAAGCAAAGATGCGTAGAAGGTGGACGGCAGCCTTGATGATCTGTACTGGTCGAAAATGCTGTTCAGCAGATTCCTGTCCACTATCCCTTTTTCCTCCAGGAATTTTATGAAAATCAATCTGTTCATCAGAATGACGGCGAACAGGTTTTTCTCATTCTCGCCGTTTGCATGCGCCGGAGCGTTTATCTGATCTAGAAGACAGCCGCCTTCGATTTTTCCCCCATTTACGTCTCTTCCGAATACGGCTCTGACGTAATGATCGTAGAACGACTCTGAAATCTCCTCCTTCTTCTGCTCGACCCTTAATTCATTTGCAGAAAGGAAGTCGAGAATATTTTCCGCATGCAGGCGAAGAAAACCTTGCCGTTCCCCTGCCAGTTCCTTGTCATCGAGGAGAGACGCGGCGTTCATCGCCTTCAGAAATGACTTCCTGAGGTCAAAGCGCCGGACTTCCCGCACATCCAGCAGGGATTTGTCGAATTTCACGAGGATCCATTCGATGCCGTTCGTTGCCATTCCGTAGTCCGTCTTTGAGGCGCGTGAAAAAAGCCATTCCCTGATTTGTGAAATGCCCTCTCCCTCCCTTCGGAGGTCTGCGTTCATTGGTTCCACCTCAACGTAGAGTCTAGGATCGTCGGCACTCACCGGGCTGACAAAATAATCAGGTGCCCTGATGCCGTGCGGCGTGGGCATCGTTGTTTCCCTGATAGACGAAAAGCGCAGGAACTCGAGAAGGGGATCGACCACAAATTGCCGGACGAGTGATTCAGGCTTCTGTCCCTCTATGAGATCGTCAGCCCTGTACTTTCTTGAATTGGCTATGATATCCTGAAAACGATCCACGCTTTTGAAGTGCGTTTTCAGGTTTCTCACAATCTCATTCAGCTTCCTTTCGAATGCAACCTCGAGTTCAGCATCGTTCTCTCTTCCATGCAGATTCGATTGCATTGTATCTCCTTTCACTGTTCCGCTATTGTACTTCTTAACGCCCCTTCTGCATTTCTCATTCCATTCGCCCCGTTGCCAATGGACGGCGGATTCTTTATGCGCCCATGAATAATCCGTTCAGCCGTCATCGCCGCCGCAATGGTAAGACGATATGATAAGACTTGCTTCGCAGGAAGGACATTGCCCTTCCCCCGGTCACCGCTAAATATCCTTTAACGGATGACACGTCCATGCAGCGCTCAATCTGCAGGTTCTGTTCTCACGCCATCACCGACCTGTACGGCGACTGGTTCCACTATTCTGATGCGGCCGGCAGCAGGACGGCATGCGCGGTGTGCGGCTGTGTCAGGGCGATGCCGACGAGGAAGTCGGGTAGAAAGGCGCAGTGGACCGATGAGCAGCCCGTCCCCCAGGCAAAGAAGCAGTTCACGGCTGTGCGGCAGAACGGCGCACCGCATGAGTTCAGGCCGGAGATAAACTATATCGCGAGGGCATACACGAAGTACGTCCGCAGGGTGCTGGCCGGCAGCATGCCGTCCGATGAGCGTTTCAGGATGCTCGACGCCGCAGACTGGCCGAGGAGGATGAAGGTCAGGGCAAAGAGGAAAGACGCCCGGCGGATATTCGTCTCGAGGCGCCGCCGGACGCAATGACTTGCCTCGGCATGTGAAGGGACGGCCGCTATATCACTCTTGACACGATGCTGAAGGCAGACGGGCTTTGCTCCTAAAATGCCAGAGTGGCAGAATTCAGGATCAGATTTCTGATTTCAGGAGCGAAGCCGGGCAAACGGGCTTTGCTCCTAGAATCCATTCTGCTCCCAAATTCCTCTATTTTTGGTATTACAGATGCAAAGGTGCTTGAATCGGTTCGTCAAAGTGCTTGTCCAAGCTGAAGACACACAGACCCGTTCAAGGGAACTTATCAGGCACCAGAATGCCATTTGCTATGTAATCTCCTTGAACGCCAGTATCGTTGTGGAAAACTGATGGTGGCGATGCCGAGATATCATACACAGTGAAATTCCCGTTGAGAACCGTAATGTTGTAGACTTGTATCCATGTGCTGTTAAGCGGATCGAAAATTTCCATTGTATTGTTGAGTTCTCCAAGGGGCAACAGCTCCTCTGTTCCGTTTTGCAGTTGAACGTACAATGGCTGGTCCTTGACCCCGGAGATGCCTATTATGCCATCAATCTCCCAGACATGGGAGACATTAGACACGGTTATGCCGTTGACAATGCCTTGAATCAGAGACTCATTGCTGAAATCATACGACAGTATCTGTTTTCCTATTGTCAAATCCTGCACGGGTATCGTCTTGCCGTTGAACAGTGTTATGCTCGTACCAAACAGAACGCAGCCTGGTGGAGGGGTAGCGTGATATTCAAGAGTCTTGTTCCACCACGCATCGCTGCTCAGCGACACCGTCACGCTGCCTGTTCCGGTGTAATAGTCATAATGGCTTGCGCTCATGTCATACGTGCCCGCAAAGTTAGTGAGTATCTGGTAGTATCCGTTGCTGTTTGTGGTGGCAGAATCCGACTTGCCTGAAATCGTCGCAGTAACGCTGGCACCTGACAGCCTGCCGTTGCTGCCGTATACGTATCCTTTGATGTATGTTGCAGGAATCGTAAGGTCCAGTGCCAGTGTGTAGCCTCCAACATCCCCGTTTCCATTTGCAGTTACCTCATAGTAGGTGCTGTTTGCACTGCCGAACGGCGTTACGTAGTTTCCCCAGACCCAGTATGATGCACCGGGAACACCGAAGAATCTGTACTGCCCATACTGGTTCGTCTGTTCCTCGTATGCAATCCCGGTTGTTGTCTCAATGTAAATATTTGCGTTCGCAGCAGGAACACCGGTGGACGTGTAGGCTGTTCCATACAATTCGTTTGCAGGCAGGGCGGAGAAATTGAAATAACGCGCAAGACCCTGCCAGTTTCCGCCGCCGGGTGTATATGTGGAATCGTATGCCTTGACTTCGAAAGTGTGAGAAGAATCATAAGGAGCAGAAATTTCTATCATGAATTCCGCTCCAGTGGAATAGATGTTTTGCCATGCCACGGCCTGCCCATTGGAGTTGAAACTGTAATTGCCCCCTCCCGTGGCGTCTTGCTCATACATTGTTGCATTTCCGCTCAGTATACTGGCGGAGGCCGAACTCATGCCAACTCCTTCCAGGTCGGCTGCAAGTGAAACAGTGTTCTCCACATATCCGACAATAGGCAGATAACCGAGTATATCGAGCGCTATTCTGAACAGTGTCTGATTGAGTACCCCCTGATCTAGTTTGTTGGATGAAATATTTGCCCCTGTGTTATTGTTTGTTATAAGGTAGGTTGTTACCTCGTTTGTCGTTGCATTCCCGATGATGAGACTTATCTCCGGCGCTGCCGTCATTATTTCGGCCCAGACACTTGTCTTTGCTCCTATACCAGCGTCCACCGTCACGGGGAGGTCAACTATAAAATGACCATAATTCGGATCGTAGTAGTATGTCACTTTCAAATCACCTGGAGAAAGTGTAATTGCGTTCTTGATGCCAGAGTCTGCGCTATTCGCTCCTTCGCTCATGTTGGATGTGTAATTCGGCATATACCCCACGGATCTGGATTGGGTTAGATGAGGTTGAATTGATTGCTGTAGACATATACACTTCGAAGTTACCCTCATAACCAATCCACCCAACATGGAGTTCGCCGATCGCTGGACGGGATGATGCGGGACTTGCATTTGCTCTTCCTGTTGCAATTATTGATGCTCCTGCTGCGATGAGCAATACTATGAGGACGATGCTCACAATCCTCTTTCCAGCACTCACTGCATTTGAAACACGCTCGGTGCGAATCGGCCAAACCCTGCATTTATCTCCTTTTTCCATAGCGCACTCATCCCCCATATTCAAAGACAACAAACGCGTTGGCGCTCACAGGCCTGCTCAGTCCCTGCAGCGTCACCACGATCTGGAAGACATGGGAGAAGGGCGGGGATAGCGGAACGAATGCAGCTATATTCGCACTGTACGAGGTGCCGAAGTTGTAGAAACTGTTCTTTGCCTGACCGTCGAGTGAAAATATGGAGTACTGGTTCCTAAGTGTGGCGTGGGACGATGCACTCCCCGTTCCGGCAATCTGGTTTCCAGGAACCGGAAAGGATGCATTGAATGTGCGATTCATCCAGTATGAGTACGCGCCAAGCGGAATGAGCTGTATCATGCTATTGGTAGGGTTGCCGTAGTCATTCAGGGATATCGTGAGACCGCTGAGATGGAGATTCGATGCGAAGTGCCCCTGTATCCACAGCACAACTCCTATCAGGAAGGCATTAATGCCAGCATCGTAGTATCCACCGACCCAAAAGGTGACGTTCAGGTATGAGGCGTAATAGCCGCTCTCGTTAACGTAGGTTGTTGTGTTAGCGTATGATGGTGGTGTGCCGACAGTGGAAGTAGCCACGCTTGAATTCAAGATATGTACATTCAAAGACTTAGAAGAACTGACTTTAACCGTTATGGGCGGATACATGCTTCCATATGCGGCAACAGAAACAAATGACAGGACTACTGCTACAGCCACGAAACCATATACTGTTTGCCGCCTTTTCATTGGAATCAACAGTCAGATCCCTTGATATATTACCATTAAGCCTAATGAAGCAGAATGAGTTGAGGTGTATAATATTGTTTTGACTTCGGTGTCTCTGACTCCAAAAGCCATTCTGCTCCTAAAATATCGAAAATCGGAAAATTTAGGAGCAAAGCCGGGCAAACGCAAAAGCTTTTAGGCAATGATAAGGATCGAGTGGGGAGAAGTGTTTCATACGGGATATCTTCAAAGAGCGGCGGCATCGGGCCAGATCGAACCGACCAACATAAACATCAGCCGTGGCGATTGGCAGTATATCGCACAGATTGAATATGATGCAATGCAGGAAGCAATGAAGAACGAAGCCGAGGCGGCCAGTGCGCGCTTCGATGCGGAACTGCAGCGCCAGAAGATGTTCGACAGCGCCGCGAGGACTTTTGAAGGCTTCCAGAATGCCGGCATATTAACGAATTTGACCGGCGCAATCGCGAACCGCCTGCGCATACGCCAGTCAGGACGGATGCCGATAGAGGGGACAGCCCCTTCGGCCGCTGCGCCCATGGCGATGGCGGCGGAAGTGCCGCATGTGTTTCAGGGAATCAACCAGAAGGGTTACTTTCTTGAGGCGCCCGAAGGCATAAAGTTCGCGTAAACCCTGCCATCATGGCATTGCACATTCGACGTCCTACCGTTTTCTCTGCCCGGTTTGCGAATTCTGGCTCACCACCCACTCTATACCCCGGACGGCCGCCGCGTTTACGGTGGTGTCGTTGTCTACAGTCCAGTATTTCAGCTTTTTAGACGGCATAGTGAATATATCCGGCATAACAACGCAGCCAGTCTATGTGCAGTTGCAGAACGGAACAGAGCAGTGGGTGTATCTCGGTCAGCTCAACAGCACCATGAAGATATTCGATCCGCTGAACGGCACATGGATACCCGTATACAGCGTAGTCATACGCATAGGCAACTGGACAGTGTATGAACCGGACAATGCGCCTTTCTCCCAGACTGGCCAGATACTGAGGGGAACATACATCGCAAACGGCATACTGCTTGACATGATGAAGACGACATAGGAGACCTGGGAGGCTCAATAGAAAATATGAAAAACATGACAATCAGGGCCCGACACCTTCCCATTGACCCCGGGACCGCAAAATATAAGGTATTCGCAGAACGATCAGAAGGTGTGTCACCATGAACAGAACCGCGGGCAATAGACTGAAACTCGCATCGACAATTACAGCGATTGCTGTAGTTCTGATCACTATCAATTTCACCGTATTCCCGCAGTCATCACATCCGGAAAAGTTAACAGTCCATAACGAGACAGAGAATGCAATATTCAGGTGGTATCAGAACAATAGCAGTGCGGAGGGCATTAGCGGTGCTAAAGCACCTCTGCCGGTTGTTGTATCTCATTTTTCCATCGCCGGTCACACTTTGAATTCCGCATTAATATTGACCAGTTCGTTCGGAGCCACAAACTGGGGATCGAGCACTGGCGATTACACAAACAGTTTCATGTGGTATACTATCTGGGGGTATGTCAATGGATCAATATTGCAGAACGTACGGCCAACTTCAGTAACTCTGCGAATCAACTACAGCAGAAATGCAACGAACTCTTCGACCGACCCCATCTACGCCGCACAGGATATAATATATTCATATCCTTTTCTAACGCCAACAACGTACGTCAACGTTACACCGATCAATGGAACTAATTATCTCAGCAGTAAAGTAATAAATGGTGGCCCGAACTGGTATTCAATCACGGGTGGTTTGACAAACCAAACCTCCCGCAAGAATTACTCATTCACCTTTCCATTTGTCATCCAACTCTGGCCCGCTGCAATCAGCCGTACAACCTACAGCGTCATGGAGATAACCGCATCGCTCAATGGTCTTGACAGCAGTGTTACCTGCCACTTGATCCTCACAGTGATGACAGTGTGGACCTGACTCTGTGTCTCTTTCCCCGGTCCGGGCATATACTTAGGGAGACTAGCCTCAGACAGCCGAAGCCGTCCCCAGCGCGGCAACGAGGAATTTCACGTCGTCGATGCTCCTGCTCATGCTGGCGATGCGCACCGCGTCCCTTATGTCCCTGCTCTTCGCCGAGACGCCCGCGGCAATCGCCTCCGCCAGCTCGCCGTCCACGCCCATCATGCGCGTCAGGTGCAGGAACGCCACCTTCCTGAACTCCTCTGCGCTGTATTCCCTGAGTTCTATCTTCAGGAACCTGCTGAGCAGCTCCCTCCTCATCCTGCGCGTGTCGTTCGCTGCGCCGAAGACCGTCAGCGATATGTCCTCAGAGCGGCGGATGCCGAAGTGCATGACGCTCACGGTCTGATGCTCCATCAGCTCGAGGAGTATGGTGTCGTCCTCCGGCGACATCTTGTCTATCTCGTCTATGATGAGGTACTGCGGATGCTCGTCCATCACGAACCTGCGCAGCCCTGCCTTGCTGACGGCGTCGCCGAATGTCAGTTTTGCACCGGGCAGCTTCACCAGTCCTTCGAGGAAGAGCGACTTTGCCGTCGATGGCGGGCCCGTCAGCAGCACATGGACCGCCGGCCGTGCGCCCAGAGCCATGAATATCTGCCTTTTGGCGCCTGCATAGCCTGTGATGCCGTCGAACATGCCTTCGTCCGCACCGGGCGGAAGGACTGAACAGCCGTTCCCATTGCCGATCCTCGCAAGCGCCGATTCTATCATGTCCAGGTTGTAGCAGTCCCTCGCGCTGACTGCGGCGCCATGATCCCTGAGGCGGTATCCCCTGTTCCCTTCCTTTGCGAGTATGCCGTCTATGACCAGCCTGTTGAGCTCTGCTGTCGTCGCCCTGACGTCGTACCACCTGAACGGCGCACCGTGCCTCCGCTCCCATGCGATCGCCTCTGAAATGACGGGTATCGAGCGCCTGTGCGCGTACATGTAGCGCAGAACATCCTGCGCTGCGGCCGTCAGCGATGACTGCAGCGCGTTCACCGTCTTCCGTGCGTTCTCCGTCTCTCCCTGCCCATCATGTTCACTTCCGTTCTTTCCGCTTTCCTTTCCGATTTCGTTCAATGTACCACCAAAAAATGGGTGAATCACTTCACCCTGACCCAGAAGACACCCGAATGCCCTGTGAGCTGCATGTGCAGCTTTTGAAGCTCGTCCGCCTCTTCCTCGTTCGCGCACTCGAATTCATTCCCGCACTCCATGCATTTCCATTTCTGCATGTTCACCAAAAAGAGAGGGTCATGCACCCATGCCGTGTTCCGTCAGCGAAAGGCAGATGAGCGCAGCGATCTCTTCGTCCGTCAGGCGCAGTTCTTCCAGCCTTGCGGGGAAGAGGCCGAAGCAGAGGCCTATGCGCTCGTCGTCGTCCATGCTTTCATATAACGCCTTCAGTTTGCTCATATGCACCAAAAAAAGAGGATGGCGGTGCGGCCACCGTCATTTCAGCGAACCGTTCCTCTCGACGCCCGCCCTCAGCGCCTTCGTCATCAGCGCAAAGCAGTTGTCCGCCGCCGACGCATAATGCTCGAAGTTGGCCGGTGATGGATCCCTCACATATGCACGGGTGTAGCTCCGCATGAACCTGCGCCATTCTGAGAGATCCTTCATTGCTTTGATGTAATTCGTCGTGTCCGTTGCATCACCCAAAAAGGAAGAGGTTTGGGGCTGCTGTGGTGTGGATTACGCTTTCTTGTCGAGCAGGTCCAGATCGCTGTCCTGCGTCCTTATGCAGGTCAGGCTCACGCCTTTGCCCAGGACAGTTGTAAACATCGCGCCGAATGCGGGAGTCGATTTCGGCCACAGCTCGACCGACCGTATTTCCTGGTGTTCCTCAAGGAACCTCGTCGCTATGCCGGCCAGTTCGCGGAACATCGGCTCAACCGTCCCGTTGATGCACTTTATGTCCACGTCCAGCGGTTCTTCGTATTCCCATTCGCACACGTCTCCCCTGTATCTGTAATCGCGCCTCACGAGATTGTCCCCAAGGAAGACATACTCCCCCGTTTCTTCGTCGAATTCTACAGGCATTGTATCACCCAAAAAGATGGAAGAGGTTTACTTCCTGTGCCGGAATGCGTATTCCCGTATCTCACCGCCGTCTTTCAGTTCCCTGTACTCATCCGCAGAAATGAGCACGTAGTCGTCCCATATTTCGTTGTTGAGACAGGAGACCATCCAGAGGTGGAAATTATACGAGGGATCCCTGTCGAAGCCGAATTTCCATGCGCCGGTCTGCACCTCGACGAAATCCGTGGGATGGGGCAGCGCACCGAGTGCCTTGATCCCCCATACGTAGTACTCGAAGATGATCGGCATGGAGCTTTTGAGCAGTTCCGCCTCGTCAGATTCGAGCGGCTCGTATTCGTATATCGTGTCCCCGCTGTCGTCGCCGGCGGCAATCCGTTTCACAAAGAGCCTGTTGTCTATTCCAACATCGTGTTGTTCTGATATTGTATCACCCAAAAAAAGGGAAGAGGTTTATTGCTCCTCATCTCCCCCGGCGAAGTCCTCGTCGTCGAAGGTGTCGGAGGGTTCATGCACGTCGAGGTTCCACCAGCGGACCTGCACATGCGCTTCGGGGTCGGCCTTCAGCGCCGCCTTCACGATGCGTTCGCTGATTGCCTCTGTGTCGGCGCCGTATGGCATGTTCATGTGCCCGTCATAGCCGACGAATTTTGTGTCTTCCGTCTCGCAGGTCACTTCTATGTCCTTTTCCGGGTCCATGTCCCTGATGTCGAGGACATATTGCGGCAGGCAGTCCGGATCGAGACTGCGCAGCGCCTTCAGCACGGTTTCGGACCGCATGGTCTCAACCTCAACCTGCAGTTGGTATGTTACAGACATTGTATCACCAAAAAAAAGGGCCGTAGCCCTCAACGCGTTCAGCCCTCGACCCTCGGCGCGACCATGAACAGCATGCCGTAGTAACCTATATTCAGCGTGGTCCTCAACGGATAGTTCTTACCCACTTCGACGGTAACAGGATCCCTGCCGAATGTCGCAAATGTGTGGCTCAGGTAGTCCGCCGGGATGAGGCTGTCCGCCTCGCCGTTCCAGCGTATGTCCACGTCCGGGGAGGTGAATGTCGCCTTCTGCACCTCCGTGTCGTTCCCCGCCATGACGGTGAACTCTTCGGGCGTGATCCTCAGCCTGACATGGTCCGATATCTTCTCCATCGCCCTGACTGCCCTGTAGAGCCTGTCGCCCGCTATTGAAACGGACGAGGGCAGCTCGATATGCGGCATCCTGGGAGCGGACATGTCAGAAGCGTCCGCCGGCTCGAACGTCTTTTCAAGGTTGCCCGAGCTGACGACGAACTTACCCCTTCCGCTGTCGTATCCGAACGCAACGCCGTCCTTCACGCCGAGCAGCGAGAGGAAGCCGTCGAGGCGTTCCAGGTCGATGGCGTATGCGGGTTCGGTGAGGCGCTTCCCTTCCGCAGCCTCCCAGCCGTTAAGGCTGAGGCTGTCCGGCGTGAACGTGCATTCGATCATCGCCACATGCGCCGGGTCGATGCAGGGTATCACTATCCTGCCTTCCCCGTCGAAGCACACCATCGCCTCGTCCGCAATGCTGAAGAGCGTTTTGACAACCCTCTTCAGCACCTGCGCCTCCTCGCGGACGGTGAAGTCCGGTCTTATCCGCGTATCCCCCGTCTTCACCGCTTCCGCTCCGTCGCACGACTCGCCGGCAGCATTCTGCACCTGCGCACTGCCCGCCGGATCGGTCCCGTCCTCTGGCACACTGTTCATTTCTGCTGTTGTGTCTCTGTCCATTGTATCACCAAAAAACGGGTGCCTACCGCACCCTGATGCCGATGTCACGGAGACTGACCCTGCCGCTCTGCAGCTTCGCGATCAGCAGCAGATCTGTCTGTGCCTTTCACTTTATGTTTTACACAGAGATCATATGCTCTACCACAGCGAATCAGCGAAGTGGTTTAACGTAGAAGAGAAAAATGTGAAGAACCTCTCTTGTTTGTAATATGCGTCTTCATGAAAGCAGAAATCCAACTTCTTCTTAAACAATCGATGTTGCATTCAGATAGTCTTCAGGTGCATAGAAGAAGTAGCTGTTGCCGTTTGGCAGAGTGAGCATGACACCGCTGGATGATTCATAAAAAGGCATAGTGTAATTGGAACCTAGTGAGACTAAAGGGTAATTGCTGAACCACCAGCTAGCCGTTATTGCGGTGCTGCCGGAAACGGAGCTTATGGTCGAGAACTGCCCAAGTATCGTGGCTGCAAGCGACGTTGCCTTGACTATAGTGTTGCCTGCAGCGGCAATAATTGCAGCCTCGCCTCCATCAAAATCCAGCGGGTTGGCGGCTGCAATGGCGGCTATTACGGCAAGTCCTAGGGAAAGTGCCGAAGAGAAGATTGCCAGTGCCTGCTCTGCCTGCTTGTATGCATCTGCCGCATTCAGCCAGCCGTAGGTCATTGCCCATATCGTTGAGGACTGGTATTCGGTGCCACTGCCGCTCGCATTGAGCTGCACGCTTCCGTTGGAATCATGCAGCAGGTAGTGTTGTACGACCCATGCGACCGCAATGGAAACAGGGGAGCCTGTGACTTTCAGCCCCGCCGTTGAGTTGACATGAATAATTTCGCCGATTGTGAAGTTGCCGTCATAGACCTTCGAAACAAGTGTCTGGGAAAGGAGATGGGGCGGATACCTGTATGGAGGGCAGATGAATTGTTCCCAGTAATACCTGTAATTGCAGGTGTACCTGTTGTAGTGCTGGAATTCATACTCGACACCCTGGATGCCTGCAAATCCCGTTGTCAGATTCTGTGCTTGGCTGTGGTTGTCTCCCAGTTTTTCCGAAATGCCTTCAGGGGTGGCAACTGTTCCACCTCCTGAGTTGCCAACAGTTACGTTTGCCAGGTGAGAGAAGGAAGGCTGCGTGCTCATTGTCGTTGTTATCGATCCAGAAGGATTGGAGTAGACCTGGTTTGAGGTAAGTTTGATGGTGTCATTCTGGATATTGACATTTGCCCCAAGAACTATCTGTGAATTGCCCTGGTCTGCATTCCTGCCTATGTGCACGCCCAGCAACGGAAGTATTCCGTTCGCATAGGTCGTCTTTTCCAGCGTGTTGCTCGTCGTGCTCGGATAGGTGTAGTAGTAGAGCCAATAGCAGCTATCAGGTGAGACAACGACAGGAACGAGGGATCCTGCATGCAAATATGACAGGTCTCCGTTTGCAGAAGCATTGGCAGATATGACCTGTATGGGTACAGAGGGAAAGACAAGCGTCAGGTTGAAACCGATGTTCGTCAGTGATATCTGAGAATAGTTCGAAAGATTGACACTGCTGCCGCCAAACCAGCTCTCCAGTCCCGTTGATGCGAGAAGCGTGCTGTTTGAGAGCACTGTGCTGTTTGCGCTGACAACGGACAGGCTGAAAGGATTGAAAGGAATGTTGTTGTAGTACTGGTAGAACAGCAAGCTTCCGTTCAGCACGACTGTCTTGACCGCCTCGACTGTGAGTGAAGGGTAGTTCGTTCCCGTGTCCAGTGAGAGAAGGGACATCCATTCCTTTGCAATTGAATTGAACTGTGTCGACAGGAAGAACTTGCCTGTCGATGCGTTTCCAGGCAGCATCGTTGCATTCAGCAGCTCATCGTTGACACTGTTGTTCCACTGATTGTCCTGGGCAATGCTGTAGAAGCTAAGTCCTGCCTTTGCAAATGCAGAAGGCACAGCGGAGAATATCTGCACGTTGATGGTTGTGTTGTTGGCAATGCTGCCCGTCTGGCTGCCTGAATTCACAACCACTCGTGGACCGAAATAGCCAAACGGCTTGGGTTTGGGCCGTGAAACACTTCTCCGGCTGTACACATGAAGGGCATATCCTGCTCCTGCAGCTATGATGACAACCGAGGCGATAACGGCAAAAAGCTTCATGAGTCTTGTATGCGCCATCTCAATGCATCAGCACTCTACCCTATCGGCATCGTGAATGTTAAGTCTTTCCTGTCAAAAAAAAACGTGACAACAACTGTTGCTTTCCAGCAATCGAACACTTGTTCCCTGTGTTCCCTGCAGAGGTCTATTATGCCCTGCACGATAGGGGCATAGGGTCTGAAGTCGTCCTCCTGCCACCTCGGCGTCCGTATCTCTTCCTGCAGGTTCCTCCCGTATTCGTTCCGGACGAGGAACAGGTTGATAAAGTCCCGCAGGTCGCCGTAGGCATGGCGCCAGCCGTCGATGTCGTAGTGCGCTATCGTTCCGCAGTGCAGGCTGATGAACCGGTATGTTTCCTCATTCATCAGTCCGATGTCCCTGTGTTCGAGTATCTGTTCCACGTTGCGCAGGATCCTTTCCTTGTTGTATTGCGTCCTTTCACCAAAAAAATGGGGCATGCGCCCCTCAGTCCATTCCGGACCTAGTGCCGCCGCCGGTGTACTCGCGCACGCGGGACACCTGGTAGGTGCCCGCCGGTATCTCCATCACGCCGTGCTCCTCATGCTTCAGGAGTGCCGTCGCATCCAGGACGATTACCTGTTCGTCCTTGCGGTGCGGATTCTCGAACAGATGCCCCTGTATCTCATGCACCTTTCCGGTCTCTCCGCCTATGCGCAGCGTGGCCATCCCCTTGTCCTCATAGCCCCACCGTGGCACTTCGTCTATCTTGCCGTCTATCTCACGCAGCAGCACGTCGCCCTGCCTGTATACTTTTGCCGTTATATCACCCAAAAAATCGAGGCCGTCAGGCCTCAGCCACGAGCTCGTCGCCCGGTTGCATGTCGAACAGCCATCTCTCGCATTTCTGTATGGACGCCAGCGCATACCCGAACGGCGGAAGCGAATGGCACCAGAGCTGCCCCGTCTGGTCCCTGCCCATCAGGTAGACGCCGGCGGTGCGATCGTCATTCTCCAGCGCGATCACCTTGAATATCTTCACGTCCTTCGTGATGAACGCTTCCCTGACAGCGATGCTGCGTGTGTTGGCAGGAAGGCGTATCTGCGGTCTCTGGATATGGCCGTTGGCGGGATATGCATCCCTCATGATGCTGTACGGCGGCTCGTTCCAGCGCCAGTCCGTCAATGAGAAGGATATGTCCGCCCCGAGTTCGTGTTCGACCTCCTGTATGTCCATGACGGACTTCCTGGCGTTGCGCCAGTATGCGTCCCTGAGCCGTTCGCGCTTTTCCATCCATTTCCTGAACGGTTCAGGCGATGCGTTCAGCGCATTGCCCTCGTAGTCGAACTCCATGCCGTCGTCGAACAGATATTCGTGCCCGTTGCAGTTTATGACATACTTGCCGCTTTCATGCCACAGGTTGACCCTGAAGCCGGCGGCCCGGAATATGCCCTCACGCAGCCTGTCTTTCGTCGTGACCGAGCGCCAGCCGTCGAGGTCTATGACAAAGCTCCGCGGCTTGAAAAGCACTATCTTTGTGTTCCAGAACCGCATAGCGATGCCTTCTGTCTCCTTGTACAGATAGGTCGCACGCTTGACCTTCCTGCGGCCGTTCCTGCCACGCATGAAGTATTCCAGCACTCTCTGGTAGGCCGGATGGCTGTCAGCTGTCCCAGATGTTGTTTGCAGCAATATATCACCCAAAAAATGGGCCTACTGGCCCGGAAAGTATTTCTCAAGCGTCTCCGTCAGCGCGTCCTCAAGCTCGTAGTACTCCGTGCCGTAGATGACGTCCTCGTTAGGCGCGCCTGTCCTGTCTGCACTCGGTATCTTTATGCCGTAGCCCTCGAGCATGTCCGAGAACTCGTCTATCGCTGCGGCTGCCGCCTGCCTGAGCTTGCACGTGTCTATCGAAGTGTGGTCGCATTCTGTCAATTGTTCACCCAAAAAAAACCGCTTATATGCGGGGCAGGATAAAAAACACAATGAAATAGAAAAGCAGCATTCCTGCCGTCGTCAAGATCACGAACAGCGCCGCCAGATAGAGCAGCTCCCATACCGCATCCCAGATGTCCGCCGTCATATCACCCAAAAAGGTTTAGAGCAGCCTGCCGAAGTTGCCCTCGATCGCCCTGCCCACGGGTATGGACAGGGAGAGCTTCCTGTCGTCCCTCTCTATGACGACGTTCGGCCCGTCCCTGCCCACTATGTGCCAGTGGAGCGATGCAAGGTACGCCCCATGCCTCTGCTCTATGATCTCAAGCTTTGAAATCCTGACGTGCATGTTCACCCAAAAATAGGGTCATCGCAGACCCTCAAGGAAATCGTTTTTGCCGCTTTTCTTTCCTGCCTGCGTTCTGTGCGGACCGTCAGGCAGACCGTCAGGCATCATGAGCATGGCTACTATCCCCATCAGCCTGTTCAGCGTGTCCTGTTCGCCCTTCAGCCAGCCCGACCAGAACGCTATTTCGAGCAGCGTGTTTGCGGTGTCGCCTGTTTTTGCGGCATCGTCCGACGGCCCATCAGCCGCCGTTATGTTGCGCACCAGTTTCTTTGCCCACCAAACATCGCTCATTTCTGCGGAATTGAGTATGCCGATGGCCTCTTCCACTTCAGCGTTCACTTCGTGTGCCCACGATGCCGTCTCTACGGCAAATTTTGCCAGTTTGCTGTCCGTTATATCACCCAAAAAATGCGGTCACTGCGACCGCCTGTGCATATGCCGTATGCCGCATATGTCCGATCAAGTCCGGTGGTAACAACATGTTACCGCCGAAACTGAAAGAGTGCATATGCTGTGCGCCGCATATGTCCGATCAAGTCTGTGTGCATGCAGGTGCCGGGAGTTTCCTCCAGACCTTTCGGCCCGGCGTATGGCTGATAATAACCCCGGTTTCGACCTGCCGGTTGCCCGGCAGATACGCTGGGTACGCCAGCTCAGTCTGGCTGCCGAAGCAGCATTGCCATACATCTAATCTGAGCGTCAATGTCGCGCTTGGCATGCGAGTAACGGACGGCTACATCGTGTCCGGCATCAGGACACTGTCCCGGTGATGTCCTGCTTCACCGCCTTTTCAGCTCCGCAGGTCTCTGCCGTGCTGCCGCACGGCTTCTCCGCCGTTCACCTCTTACCTCACGGAGAACACTCGCATACCCCATTTCTGACTTGCACCCATGCACGGTGGCGCGTGGTGATTTTGGGCCGCCGCGGAGCCCGCCGTCCGCAGCGACTCGTGAACCGTATTCCACGGTTCCCTGTTGTTGCAGTCATGACTGTAATGTCTGATCGTCCATGCAGCCAACCGCATACGCATAACGCCGTATGCTTAACGACTGTGCGGACTGTGTGGTTGTTGACGATTCATAGCCCCGGCTAATCCATCTATGCTATGAACCGTTGGAAGATTGGCGCTACCCGTCCCCGCCGCTCGGAGGCTCTCCCAAATGGGGACATTACAAAAAATAAGGTGTTTGGGCGCTTTTGACGCCCTTAAGCTGTTTGCGCCTTCGACTGGGCAGCCTGCTTCTCTATGTGCCTGAGTATGCCGTCCATGACCGCCTTGTTGATGAGAAGGTCTTTCTCCTTCGCAAAGCGGATGTTCTCCGACTCGAGCAGGAACTTCCTGACTTCCTCTTCAGACCTGAAGAAGTTCGGCGTGGCGGTCTTGAACCTCGTGGCACCCATGTAGATGCCCACGTAGCTCTTGCCCGCCCTCACCGTGAAGCCCTTGCTTGCAAGCATGTCGGCGAGGTTCTCGGACAGACCGCTGTACCCGTCGTAAAGCTGATCCTTGAGCTCCGGTGCTTTGCTCCACTGCTCAGCTCTCAGCTCCACGCCGTGAACAACGCTTACTGTCGCAAGAGCCTTGCTCTGCTCTACCGGCTGGCTGCGTTCAGTCGCTGGCTCACTTTGTGCAGCGTCCTGCACTACGGTTTGTTTTGCCAATTTACCACTTCCTACTGGCTAGACGAGCCGGTATTGCATCCGGCTTGCCTAAACTGTTCAAGTCCGGTCAAACCCGAATAGACCCTTTTGAAAAATTTTTCGCAGGATCATATTTGAGCCTGAGTAACTCAAACACAATTGATCTTCTGTAAAATGAGAGGATTTTTATATATTTTCAATTTAATGTCAATTAAAACAAATTTGAAGCGAAACAGCGTACAAAAATGTGCATTCACGAAGGAAAATTCAATGAGAAATATAATTGAAATTCTATGGAAATCGAATTGATAAACAAAAAAATTTAGAAAAAAATTTCGAATCCGGCTGCACATGCGCAGGATCCTGTGAGCATGCCGTTCCCGTTCCGATTGAATGCAGTGCATGGCGCTCAGGGAACGTCAGCGGCCGCCGGCATCCAGTTCCTGCTGCATGCGCGTCAGTTCCTCCACGGTCGGCGCCCTTATTTCCGCCGCCCTGTCCTCGGTTTTAGTTATGGCGTCCTTGAGCGCGTCAAGGCCCGCCCGGACGACGCCGCTTTTCAGTATCTCGTCCTTGAGCCTGCCTGTGTGCCGGGCCTTGTCCGCCACGGCGTCGAGGCCGGCGTTTATCGCCCGATCTTTCATGTATATCGACTGCAGCCTGTCCGCATTCCTGATGCCTTCAATGCCCGGCCCGGGAACCTCGGCCGTGGGAATGTATCCCATCTGCCTTGCCTGGCTGTCAAACCTGTGCCGTTCCGATGCGACGAACTCCGGGGAACTGAGCTTGTCGAACTCGCCGCGGTAACGTGCCAATTCCTTCCTCGTTTCCATGAGTTCGCCCTTGACTGTGTTGATTTCGTTCTGGCGCAATGTGTCAAGCAGTTCCTTATTCTGCTTCTCCAGGGCGTCGAGGCGCCGCTGAAGGACGGTTTCAGGGGCGGCGGCATATTCGGTTTCCTGCCGAATACGTGCCTCAAGACGCCTTATCTGTTCCTCGAGAGGGCCTACTATGGCATCTATCTTCCTCTTTTCCTCATCTTCCTGGCGCATGCGGCGCAATTCGGCGAGTTCTTCCTTCATTGCCTGCATTTCCGGAGTGAGTGTCTGGCCGTTTTCATCTGGCTTTATCATGAAAGGCGCATAGAGAGGGAGGTCTTTCTGCGGAATGCGGAGCCTCTGCGGAATGCCGTTTGCGCTGATTACTATGTCGGTCATTTCCACCTGCTCGGCGGGCGGTGCGGGAGGCGCTTCCTCCGGCGGATTGAGCCCACGCTCTTTCTCCTCAAGGGTTTTTTCGAGCAGTTTGAGTTCGACCTCTGCCTTCCTGCGCGCTATCCGCTCGGCAGACTCTTCCGCCGTCAGTGGTTCGGTGTCAACGCCCAGTTCCTTCTTCAGGCGGCGGATCTTCTCATCCCTCTCGGCAGCGGACAGTGCCTTGCGTGAGAGGACGGCCGTGCTTCCGTTTTCCTCTTTCCATGCGGCCAGGATTGATGTGCGTGCATGTTCACCCGTTCCTGTTTCAGTCAATATCTGTTTCAGGGTCTCGTAGTCGTCCGCACGGTAATGGCTGAAACGCCGTATGATGCCTCTCGCATAGATGTCGCGCAACCCGAACTCTATCATGATGTGGTAGAGCGTCTCGAGCGCCGTCGGCACGGCGTACGTGCCCGCAAGGGGCGTCTGCATTGCCGGCTCGCCCGGTACCGACTTCGCTCCGACAAGACCCATGGGCGGGGGAAGGTTCTCGAGCGGCGGATATGCGTATGACATGGGGTCTATGAGCACATCCGTGCCGCCGTGCGATTCCACGGCTGATGGCACCGTTGCATTTGCAACGGAATTTGCGACGGGTTTTACAACGGGAACTGCTACGGGGGATGCGCCATGACGCTCTGCAGCGTTTCTGCCTCCGGTTGTTTCGCTCAAACCATCGATCACGCACTTGACCGCCAGGACGGGCAGACGATGCTTTTTGCCTATCCAGCTCACTGACTTGCCCTGGCGGTACAGTCTTGAGAGTTCTCTGGCCTGTTTCGAAGCACGGTCATATTCCTGCTGCGTCGGCTGCTTCGGTGTAAATTTCGACATATATGTATTCAGGTATGGAACCGACATGAATAATTCTTTACCCTTTCTCAAAGGCCGGCAGAATGGAAGCAGAGGGATATTGGGAGGCCGTGGGACTGACGCAGCAGGCCGTGGCACAGCATTTACAAGAAATACCGAAAACGGTAAAACTTGTAAAATCTGCATTTCACGAGGGAAAGGACATTGAAACGATTGCCGACGACATGAAGCTCGACCTTCTCGTGACATATGCGCTCCTGCTGCAGGACGAAGAAGACTTTCACAGGTTTCCATGCCTGGGTTGATTGCTGTAGACAGGCGGTTCGAAGTCCGACAGGTGTTTTGCCTCGGTTTGACCGGATTCGGAAAGTTTTCCTATTTCGGTCAAACTGCTCAAAATCTGCCTTTTCCGTTCAGAATGAGAAAGGATGTGCCCGAGCCAGATAAAAAGGATCGGTCACATGATGCAACCGATCTCCCGGCCAGACTCAAGGACATTACCATAGACAAGAAGAGAGCAAGGCGGGTAGTTCCTGAAGGTGATGGAGAAACGAAAAGGTAGCTTTGCCCATCGGTTGCATCATGCAACCGATGTCCCACCCAGGCTCAAGGACCTCGGCATAGACAAGTATGAATCGCACCGCTGGCAGATGATCGCTTCCCCCCCCTGAGAACAAATTCGAGGAATGCCTCGCTGACGCGGTGGGGAGGACGCAACCGGCAATGCCGCAGAGAACAAACAATTGCAGGATGCCATGAAAGCGTTGATAAGGGGGTTCAGGGATTACAGCATACGACCTGCAGATGAGGGAAGTGCCGTCGGAACGAGTGCCGAGCATTACTCGAAATGCAGGATAAATTCTGTTCGAAAACCGTAAAATACATATGGGTTCAAACCAATTATCGTTCAAATCTGGGCGGACCCATTATATAATAATTTTTGTATTTAGATCCTGTTAACTGCCAATTTTTCCCACCTGCTTTGCAGATTGCCTCATTGCCAGGCTCAAGGCGCCTTCGGTGAATAGATTCAAGAGATGTTTGACAAGAGTTATCCGGTGCTTACACAGGATTCGTGACATTACTAAGGTGCCCTCTTTGGGCAAACGATCACTCGCATGAATCGCGCTCTTCATTCTAATTACATTGGAACAGTCACGAAGGTTAGTAGAGAGAAGGATAGACTCATAGACTGTTTCTCGTAAGTCTAGCCAAGATCCGGTGCATTAATTATTTACAGGGTTCGGGATTAAAGCTGATTTAGGGATTCATGGGGTAGCGGGTAGCAACGTTTCTCACATCAGCCATATACTTTTTTTCTGTGCCCTATTCTGAGAACCAGCACAATGAGTTTCTCATTGTCCAGTTCCACTATCACTCTGTAATCTCCCACCCTTAGTCTGAAGCCTTCATCCCCTACCAGTTTCTTCAAATATGTTTCCGGTCTGACCCTGATCCTTTCAAGCGATGCAATTATACGCTCTCTCGTTGCCGCTTCGAGTTTCTTCAACTGCCGGAATGCAAGGTCTGAAAAGAGTATCTGGTAGGTCAAATTCCCAATTCCTTCTTGACCTCTTCTAGTGTATGTACCCTGCCCTCCTTGATTTCCCTGCGGGCCTGGGCCAAATCCCTTTTAGTCTCTTCATCCAGTTCAAGAGAGTCTTCCATTAGATCCCAGATGACATCTTCATATGTTTCCTTGTCGTGCAGCTTGCGCTTTGCCAGTTCCTTTTGCAGTTTTTCGCTTACCTGTATGGTCGTGGGCACTTAAATCACTATAATGTGCTATAATGGGCTATAGTATATATGTCTTATCCTCCGTAGAGTCATGAAGCTGCAAATTCTGCTTGTTGGATCTAATGGCTCCACGATGTACTCGGAGAGTGCAATTCAAAATTGAGGGTTTGTGGGTATTCGAAGAAATATTGCAGTAGGTCTGCGGACCCATTAAATTTTAGATGTTTATATTAAAATTTACAAAGCATTCTAAACAGCAATACAACTTGCAAACGGGCCATCGAGCCGAAAGCCGGAAGAAATGCATTCAGAGCCTATTCGGACTTCGATGATGTCAGTCCCCATAATAATCGGTGTGGAGTGGTTCCCGGTTGGAATAAAACGTTCCCTCGACGTTGGTTGAGATGGAGCAAGTGCTGTGAAGGTTACACATCTTTCGTCCAAAGCTGCACGTTGTCGCGGGAGGACTGAACGGAGGAATTATATTCAAATCGTTTGATCCGCCACATCGCTCTCAAGGAGCCAGGACCAGCAAGGTTTGACATCTATTTTAACGCCATCTTGGATTATTTCCTCCTCCTGATCAAGCGTCAAGATAATCGCCTTATCCATTTTCAAATCTCTTGCTGCCTCCACAAGTCCTTTCACTTCACGCTTCTCATTCTTTTCATTTAGCTCATAGCAAACCTGTATTGCCTCCCCAGTTGCAGGCTTGATGAAATCAACCTCACATCCGTCTCTTCCTTTGTAATAGAAGAACTCATGACCAAGCCTCATCAGCTGGACAGCAACGATGTTCTCGAGGAGTGCTCCATCACTTTCGCCGAAGGCTGGAGAGTTTCTTATGATGATTCCGTTGTCGATGCAGTAAACCTTCTTTGGATTCTTGTCAAATTTCTTCAATTTTCGTTCAAATTTCCTGACCTCAAACACCAGATATGTTTCTTCCGCATAAGAGATGTATTTCTCCACCGTATTGGCACTTTTCATACCGAGGTTCAACATGATTGAACGGTGAGTTACGGGGTTCCCCGCATTCGAAATAAGAAACCTGAGGAGTACCCTCAGTTCTTGAGACTTCCTCAAGGCGTACCTTCCAACTATATCTTTCTGGACAATGTCAGCTATCAGTTGGGAAAGAATGGATTTGTTCGACCCAAGCACTACCTCCGGCATACCCCCAGTGTGGAGATATGCCATAAACTCCCTTTGCAAAATTGCTCGACTGGATGTAGAATGTTTTCCGATTCGCCTGTATCTGACATTTCTTGCTTTCAGGAATTCAACGAAGGAAAAAGGGTAGAGCTCCACGTCAATGTGTCTTCCGGTAAGGCGTGTTCCCAGTTCCTTGCTGAGCAGATTCGCGTTTGATCCTGTTATGAAAACTCTGTAACCTTGTCTAAGTATCCTGTTTACAAAAAGTTCCCAGCCGTTTACGTTCTGGATTTCGTCCATGAACAGGTTTCTCCTGTCTCCATAGAGTTCTATGAATGTTTCCAGCAGGGTCTGGAAGTCGGTGCTTTCGAATCCAGCTAAACGCTCGTCATCAAAGTTGAGGTAGAAATACGAATCGCTGAAGTTAGTTTCCATCAGCTGCTTCATCATTGTGCTCTTTCCACATCTTCTCACACCCTTGATTACGAATGCAGACTTCCCTTCGTAGCTGGCCAGAGCATGAAATTGGCTCCTTTCCACTATGCGATCCACTAGCTTCGGTTCCAGCATCTGATCTGTTATGATGGTCCTCAGGATCGATTTTTGGAACATGAGTCTGTATGGGTATGATGATGTATAAATATTGTGCATTATGATGTATAAAAATGGAGCTTTTGTGCAATACAAGACACTATTCTTGGTAGTTAATCGAATTGTTGCTACGTCAGGCAAGTGAATAGTGGTTCTTGGAAAGAATTCTGTGGGTCTGGGCAGACCCATCATTTATTAACACAATTACATATAGACACATAATTGCTTACTCAACAGACCGGTTGACTCTGATGTGACAATCATACAAATTCCATTCCAGTCAATAATGGAAAACAGTCTTTGGTTGTGGATGTGGCTGATGCCCGAACGTTCGTGGCTAACTGAGTGCATGGGGATTGGATATCGTAGAGGGACAGGAATCTGTAACCACATGTTAGCCGTGTTCAGAAAGTTTCGAGCCGAGTTGACGACCGAGTTGATCTACACGATGACGTAAGAATTCTTGGGAGTTTAATGATCGCACCTCAAAGATCACAATCGATTGATGGCGTATGAACAGACTTGCAGAAAAAGTAATTAATGAGAGCGAAGAATGGCCGGTGCTGTATTCGACTCCCGGGGGTATATGGGTTGTTGAAACAGTAAACAAAATGTAGCTTAAACCGATATATGAAAGATATAGTTTTTTATATCTTAAATTGATTCTAGACTCTATGCAATTGCCTATCATCAAAATGCTCAAGAAGAGGAGCCAGATTGAAGTTGCCAGGTTGCAAGATGAAATTGCCCAGATAGTTTACAGTCTCGACAACAGAGCAGTTTTGCACGGAGGTACGGCAATCTGGAGGTGCTATTCAGGGAATAGGTTTTCTGAAGATCTTGATTTCTATTCAACTTCGCTTTTTTCACTAAAAACTGATTTTGAGAAGACGAGCAGATCCCATGGACTCAATGTTACTAAATTCAAGAGCACGGGCAACCTTCTGTTCTCTTCAATCAGTGATGGACGTACGAGCCTGAATCTGGAAGTCAATCTCAGGAAGAAGGTGGAATCAATCGTGCGCCCTTATCACAACGCCGATGGAACTTCACTTCAAATCAGGACACTGTCTGCGGAGAACATGATCCTGGAAAAGATTCATGCATACAGTGACCGTAGATTCATAAGAGACCTCTATGACATCTACCATCTTCTTCAATTTGTGGAGGACAAGGGTTCCGTCAAGATGGATATCTCTTTGTTTCTCACCCATCTTGATTCGCCGGTAGACGAGGGTGTTTTGAAGACCATAATCTACTCGGGGGTCTCTCCCTCTTTTGAAAGAATGAAGGTTGAGATGGCCAGGTGGGCAAAATGACCAAAGTAGGCAATGTGATTGAGGCGTTTTCTGGAGTTCCCTCTTTCAATTCGATTGAACTTGATTTGTTTCTTTCAAGCTTAGATACTTCGACGAATTATCGAAAGCTGCTGGTTCACAATCTGATCGGCACTGGCAGGCTGAAGAGGATCTCGAAAGGCAATTACACCTTCCTGGATGACGTAGAAGTCGTCTGTTTTGCATACAAACCCTCATACTATGGCTTACAGGAAGCACTTTCACTCATGGATCTCTGGGAACAGGAAACGAATCCGGTAGTTATCACACCACTGCGTGTGGTGCCCGGTATTAGGACCTTTGCTGGCAGGAACTACCTTGTAAGGAGAATTGACAGAAGGATGTTCTTTGGTATGGACCTTGTAAGATATCCTGACTTCTGGGTGCCCGTTTCTGACACAGAGAAGACACTCATCGACTTTGTCTATTTTCGTGAATTCCTCTCAGAAGAAACGCTGACGATGATTAGAAGAAAAATCAATCGGAAAAAGCTTGACAAATACCTCTCTATGAGTCCCACATATGTAATGAGGGGAGTGAAAAGACTGTTGGCACACTCCTCTTGAGGATAATTTTCCGGAGCGCATATAGCTGGAATGGGCGGAGATCTTTTGAATCACTCCCGTGAAAACCCTCTGAGCCCTGTGATTTATTCTTCCTGTTTGTCTTCGACCTGATCCTGGCCAATTCCTACATCCTCCTTCGATCTGTTCAATATCTCCGTCTTTGTGCAAAGCAACTCGGTGATATCCACTAACTCCTGCTCTGAGAAGGCTGCGGCATTCATCACATGTTGGTCCATCGGTACTGTCTTGCGTGCAGTGAGATCCTTGTCCTCTTCCACATATGGTTCGCCAATTATGAGCATTGCCCCGGACAACACATGCCAGTTTTCCGGCCGCTGCAACCTGAGCCTTTGCGGCACCTATCGATTTCTCCTTCCTCCAGTAAGACCTTGCAGCGGCTGTCTCTTTTGCAGATTTGAGCATCCCCTGCACTGCAGTGCATAGCAGCGACTTGAGTATGATGTCTCCGTTCCTGACGTGATTGCGCCTGCTTACCCTGTCGCCCGAGTTGTCAATCCTTGGCACAAGGGCTGCACGGGAGCATAGATGGTGTTTTGTGGTAAATCTCGTTATGCCCCTATTTCCTCGACTATTCCAAGGGCGGTGTAATAGTGTATGCCAGGGATGGTCATGAGCAGCCCGGCATCATCCCTGTCCTTTGCTATGAGAGCCAGCTGCGACTGAAGCTGCTCCTCCATGACCACGAGAGACCTGACCTGCAGAAGGTAGAGAAACATGTTGTGCTTCTCGTGACTGGGTAAAGGCAGGGCATTGAGCCTTCTCAGTCCCTTGACACCAAACCGGTCCGAAATGCCTGTCATCTCTGTGTCCAGGAGGTTTCTGGGTAAAAGAGATTTTCACGTCTACTCATAGGTCACCCTCAACAGTGAGCGGGCGCGTCAAACATGGCGTACGTTGACCCATAGGAGAGGTTTCGGCATTCACAACATATGTCTAATCTGAAGTTGCCGTGTTCAAAAGGCTTACCGCTCGCGTGATAGTAGGACATAAGTTCCTTGCGGGCTACTTCTTGAGAACGATGACATAGGCTCTCTTTCCTGTGTATTTCTTGGACGCATCCAGCTTCGCGGAATTGCCGAATTTTGTAATCTTCCGCTCATAGAACACTTCAACCTCATCCTTCGGTAGTATTGTGCCTTCATCGAGCTTTATTTCGCGGGACATAGTATGTTCCTCAGAGGATGACTAATGGGCATTTAACAATATTATCGTGTTGCATGCATATGAGCATTGATGGCCGTCCATACATAGAGACTGTGTGAAAACTAGATACTACCTGCAGCGCAACAATTAAATCATAATATGTATTATATCTGTATTATGTCAAGACATGTTGAATTTGTGGCCAGGAGTACGCTCCGTGTTGAAGGCATACTGGGATTCATGAAGAGGAAGGTTGTACGCTACGGCACGGGCGCCGCCGTGATATGCCCGAAGGAGTATCTCGGGAAGACAGTGTTCCTTGTCATTGCGGAAGAGCAGTGGAAGAATATTCCAGCGAAGGAAGGACGGAAAAGGAAGGGAGGCGCGTGAAATGAGCGATTACGTGGGCGGGATGGACAGGAAGCAGACCGTGCTCTTCCCCGAGACTATAGACGAGTATGTCGGCGGGGAGAACCCTGTCCGCTTCATTGATGCATTCGTGGACATGCTCGACCTGCAGGAGATGGGTTTCACTCATGCGGAGCCCGGTGAGACGTGCAGGCCGCCTTACAATCCCGCCGATTTGCTCAAGCTGTACATCTACGGCTATCTCAACCAGAGACGCTCCAGCAGGAAGCTGGAGGCTGAATGCTCAAGGAACGTGGAGGTCATGTGGCTCATGAAGAAGCTCAGGCCCGACTTCAAGACGATAGCTGACTTCAGGAAGGACAACGCGGAGTGCATAAAGAGGGTATTCAGGGCGTTCGTCAAGCTCTGTGATGACATTGGCCTGTTCGGCAAGGAGCTCATTTCCATAGACGGCTCGAAGTTCAGGGCAGTCAACTCGAAGGAGAGGAATGTCAACAGGGAGAAGCTGCAGGACAGGATAGAGCGTGTGGACGCCTCCATAAGCAGGTACATGAAGGAGATGGATGAGCGTGACAGCCAGGAAAGCACAGATGAAGACTCGCTGAACAGACAGTCTCTGAAGGAGAAGATAGAGAAGGCGAAGCAGAGAAAGGCGGACTATGAGAGGATGCTCAGGGAAATGGAGGAGACAGGAAAGACAGAGATATCGCTCACAGACACTGAAAGCAGGCTGATGAGGACCAGGCATGGTCTGGATGTCTGTTACAATGTACAGACTGCTGTCGATTCGAAGCATAAGCTCATAGCTGAATATGATGCAACAAACAACCCGACCGATTACGGCATGCTCGCTTCTGTTGCAACAGGCGCCGGCGAAGCACTGGATGCATCAGGTCTGGAGGTTGTGGCCGACAAGGGATATTTCGACGTGTTGCAGCTGAAGGAATGTGTCGACAACGGCATCAGGCCGTCGGTTCCCAGGCATGGTGCTCCGGGAGGGATCGCTGCAAGGAGGGGCATACCCGGGCCGGGCTTCCGTGAGGACAGATTCGTCTATGACCGCTGCACAAACACATACACCTGTCCGGCAGGCGAAAAACTCACGTACATGTGCGATGGCCATTGGAAGAACAAGCGTTTTCTCATATACGGACATGCACCCTGCGAGTCCTGCCTATACCATATGACTGCCTGCACAACAAGCAGTAGAGGCAGGCGCATCTACAGATGGGAGCACCAGGAGATAGTCGAGGAAATGGATTCAAGGATGATGACTGCGGAAGGCAGAGAGAAGCTCTGGAAGAGAAAGGAGCTGTCTGAGCATCCTTTTGGAACGATGAAGAGGGCGTTCAATCAGGGTTATCTGCTGCTGAAGGGACTGAGGAAGGTCAAAGGTGAACTTGGCCTGACCATGATTGCTTATGACATGAGGAGAGCACTGAACACAGTCGGAACGGCAAAGCTCATAGCTGCCCTGCAGGGCTCAACCGCTCTCCTGCACTCCTTCAGACAGACAGAAATCTGAACGTTACCCCTGTTACCCCTTTCCATATAGGCACGGCAACAGAACATAATTCCTCACAAACATGTGTAGCTGTCCTGTGTAAAATCCAATTACTTCCGGAATTTGATTTTCACACAGTCTCCATGATCGTAAAGATCAGACTTAAGCACGTCAGAGGCAACCTGACCGGCGACGGCACCGGCTACTCACTGCCAATCACACGACACTACCGAACTATGCGCAAGAACTGCAACTGCATAAAGACAACTCTCGACCACAGACTCTTCGAATATGCATTCGCAATACTCGACCTGGGCACAAAACTCTACAACTCTACGTAGCATACGGTGTGGGCGTGAAATCGGAGAAACATGCACACCGCGACACACACAAGATGCTCGGGATCACGCTGACGGATGCCGGGAGCATCCGCCTCGACCAGTATTACTGCACACAGTACACACTGGACGACTTCTCTGAAGGAACAAAGGTGTTCGTAATACCCAGAAGCAACACAACAATCAGGGGATCGCCGGCATGGAAGGAACTCATCGGCAGGCTCATGGATGCGCCGATGGAGTTCCTTTCCGAATACCACAGGAGGGAGAACTGAGAATCCGAGTTCTCCGCAGACAAGAGAACCACAGGTTGGAGGATACAGCGCGAGGAGAGGACAGGATCAGGACGGCTGCGATGTGCAAGGGAACATGGCATAATCTGCTCAAAATGACTCCAGGACAGTGGTGTTATGCCCCAATCTCATCGCCATGACAAGCCTATAGGCGTCTCTTCCTTGTGTCCCTGCCTGCAGTCCGGCATCCTGCCGGACATCTCCGTATTCAGGCTACTCCTTTCCGGTCATCGCAGCATGATGCAGTCCGCATTCCTTTATGCCTGCTTCCCAGTACCATCTTCCTGCCCTCGGATCTTCACCAGCCTTTACGGCACGGGTGCAGGGTTCACAGCCGATGCTCGTGTAACCCCTGTCAAAGAGCCTGTTGTACGGAATGCCTTTTTCTCTGATGTATTTCCACACCATTTCGTAGGTCCAGTCTGCCAGCGGCGCGATTTTTGCAATGCCTCCCCTTTCATGATCTTCCTGCACCTTCGCAGAATTTGATCTGGTGAACAGCTGATCCCTCCTGATTCCGGTAACCCATGCTTTCTTTCCGGAGAGCAGTCTGTTCAGAGGTGCAACTTTTCTAACATGGCAGCACATCCTCCTCTTCTCCACTGATTCAAAGAACAGGTTTGGCCCATGTTCGGAAACCATGCTTCCGAGCTCGTCCTGATCAGGGTATATGTGCTGTATACCTATGCCGTAACGTTTACGCACCTCTTCGATGAGGTTGTAGGTTTCCTGATTAAGTCTTCCAGTATCCAGAGTGACAATCAGGATGCGAGACTGAAGGCAAGCCAGCATGTCAAATATCACCATATCCTCTGCACCAAAGCTGCATGCAAACACTGCATCCGGTCCGTATTCCCTGTCGGCCCACTTAAGCAGAGCAAGCGCATCCATATTCTCTTCTTTTCCGGCGAATTTTGTCTTTTCCATGTCCAATTTGGAACAAAAACGGCCATATATAACAGATACAGAATGCGTAAAAATAGCTTGTAATATGAATAATTATGTTCATTTATTCGAATACAAAGGTTCTTAAATTCATATATTATAGCATAAACTGGTGAATTATTGTCGTATTTTTTGGCTGAAATCACCGAAATCCCATGCTTGGATGGTGCTAGGTCAGCAGGAAAAACAATGGTGCTTGACAGATATCTTCAGGGAACTGTAGACTCTGTCCGCATGCTTCACGGCTTTGTCGATTGTGTGAAAATCGGATGGGGACTCTCTTATATCCTTGATGAAGAAACGCTCCGCTCCAGAATAGAGTCTTTCAAAAAGGCGGGAGTAACTGTTTCCAGCGGCGGCACGATGCTCGAAATAGCGGTGTCGAAGGGCAAATACATGAAGGCCCTTGACGGCATCGCACGCGTTGGCTTTGACACGATTGAGCTCAGCGAAGGGGTTGTGGAGATACCGCGCCACATAAAGAGGGAGATCGCGGAATTTGTCAGATCATCGGGGTTGAGGCTGCATACCGAAGTTGGAAGAAAAAATCCGAAAAGTCAGCTCAGCCTGGAGGAGACTATTGACCGCATTTCACAAATGATGGATTTGGGCGGTGATCTCGTCATCATAGAGGGAAGAGAAACCGGAAGGAGCGTGGAAATCTATGATGACAGCGGTGAGATAAAATGGGACTGGGTGGAGAGGATCAGAGATTCATGTCCTGAAGACAAACTTATGTTTGAAGCCCCACAGGAAAGACAGCAGACTGAACTCATCCTGAAGCTTGGTCCGAAGGTAAATCTCGGCAATGTCTCAGCGGAAAGCATTGGGGCTCTTGCCACACAGAGACTGGGTCTTAGGGGAGACACGCTTGGCGCCCTCGTGGAAAATCCTGTGCAGGGCGCCAGTCCGGCTGCACTCTTCATCTATCACGTTCTGCAAACACACGGCTCAATGGATCAGACCAGAATGATGTCTATAACGGGTCTTCAGCGAAGAACAGTCCAGAAGGCCATTGCCTATCTGATTGGCAATGGCTTCGTCAGAAAAACGCCTGATCACAGGGATATGAGACGCCACATCTATTCTGCAGAAAGAGGATGAATCCGGATAAATCCGATTTTCATGCATCGCCTGCTGATCTGAAGCTCTCAGCGCTTGCATCTTTATTATGTCGGGCAACGGATCATTACTGTGATGATGACAAGCTGCGTTTCATGTGGAAGTCAGTCCAGTTCGAGGTCTGTTTACTGGCCCTGCAGGATCGCCTTCCATACAACCGATTCGCTCAGTCTGTAGCTGAGCGGAAACGTCAGTGCTCCTCCCAAAGCCGTTCCTGCAAAAGCAGGTAGTCCGAATGAAAACAGAAGCAGAAGCTGGCAGAATATCACGATCGCATTTGTAAGTGAACTGGCAAGCTGGAAAAGACCAAGTCTGTATAAAAGTGCCGACAGGTTTCCGGATTGTATCCGGCTCCTGTTGTGGAATGTCCAGTATTCATCCGCAAAAAAAGCGACGGATGTTCCGACAATCCATGCGGCAGCGTCAACGGCCAGAATGTGAGTGACGCCATAAACAGCCAGGCCCGCGACAAGTATGAATTCGAAAGCAAGAAAGCCGGTTGTGCCTGATATCGAAAATTTAACCAGCCTGAGCAGATGCCGGGAACTTATGATGCGTACCGTCTTTCCTCCTAGGATATTCAACAATGAAGTTATTTCCAACGCCTTTCTTTCTCGTTTCACCGGCCAGGGTTAAGGATGTCATCACCTGTTTGTTAAGGGTATCCGGCCTTTGTTGCGGTGTTTTTCTATGGTTTGCCCCTAAATTAACTTAACGACTGCAGGACACTTGAACGGCATAAACAGCCTCAGCCAGCCGCTTGATCGTGCAGCTTGCCCGACAGAACATCGGCTGCCACTCCGATGGGTTCCCAGGCGGGCGCAAAGGGAGGTGAATACGAATAATCCACAGTCACCAGCTGATCCACCGTCATGCCTGCTGCTATTGCGGTTGCAAGGACGTCCAGCCTCTTTGCTACCCCCTCCTTCCCGATGATGTTGCCACCCAGAAATCTGTGCGACTTCCTGTCCGCCATCAGCCGTATTGTCAGCGGGCCTGCGCCCGGATAATATGCAGATCGTGTTGTGGATGTTATCGTCGATGAAACAGGTTCGAATCCGTGCGACACCGCCTCATTCTCATCAATTCCTGTGCGCCCCACTTCAAGCGAAAAGACCTTTACCACTTCAGTACCTGCAACACCTGACCACCTTACCCTTCCCCCCGCCGCATTCTCCCCGGCAACCCTGCCCGACTTGTTGGAGCCCGTAGCCAGAGGCATGTAAATGCTTTCACCTGTAATCATATTGAAAGTTGTTGCAACGTCCCCTGCGGCAAAAATTCCCGGAGCACTGGTTTCCATATATTCATTGACCCTGATTGCGCCGGAAGCGCCGAGCGCAATGCCCGCCGAGGAAGCCAGCGCACTGTTGGGCGTAACACCGGTCGCAGCAACAATCATGTCTGTGTCAAATTCGCTCCCGTCCTTCGTCCGGATACGGACGGCAGTTCCGCGTTCCTCGACCTTTTCAATTTCGGTTTTGAAATCGATGCGAATCCCGTTGCCGACAACCTCGTCGACGATCTGCTTTGACAGTTCGGCATCGTATCCCCTCAGTATTCTGTCAGACCTCTGAAGAATCCTTACATCTTTACCAAGCATCCTGAAGGATTCGGAGAGTTCAAGGCCGATATAGCCTGCGCCGACAATCGTGATGTGCGAAGCACGGTTTGCGAGTTCTTCGAATGCATCAAGGTCGTTTAACGTGCGGAGAGTCCTTACAGCATTCAGTCCCGCAAGATCAGGCGGTACCTTCGGGCTGGCGCCCGTAGCAATAATAAGTCTGTCAAAATGGTCCTGCTCCGGGACACCGTTGCTGAGAAACCTGATCACCTTCTTTTCCGTGTCTATTTCCGTGACCCTGCTGTGCAGCCTGATTTGGATCCTCCGCTCCTTTTCAAATTTTTCCACCGGATAGTGCAGCAGGCTGGCGAATTCACTGACAACGCCTGCCACATGGAATGGCATGCCGCACGCGGAATATGAGACATACCCTCCGGCCTCATAAACAACAACCTCCGCATCCGGCAGCCGTTTCCTTACCCTGGATGCAGCGCTCATTCCGGCTGCATCCCCGCCAATTATTATTACCCGTCTTACAGACATAATTGGGGATGCCGCTGCGGCATATTGATTTGTCGGTCGATCAGCCGCCCGATTCAGAGCGATTGTCCATGGCTGACAGGTAAAAAATCATTTGATAAAATAGGGTTTGAAGAGATTTGCTTTTGGTAACCCGAGGAGATTGTGCGCATTCATCCTATCTGCTGGTATCCCGATATGCTGCTCTGGTAGTAAGCGAAACTCCAGGTAGGCGGCGCGTTGAGTATGAATGGCAGCATATAGCCACCGTTCAGTGTCTGCATCGACGACATGCTGCTACCGTATGCTATGTTGTAGAGACTTCCGTTGAAGTAGTAGTCATTGATTGGGTAGTTAGATGAAGGCTGGAATTCCAGCTGTGTGTATGTGGAATAGAAGTCTGTCCCGCTGTAGGCAATTGTTGCATTGAAATATTTAGTAACGCCCGATCCGAAATAGATTATCTGGAATGAGAGCGTGCTGTTCTGGTTGATGATTATACTGAGCGAGAGGGTGGAGTTCGGCTGTGCCTCGAAACCGTACTGGGGTGCCGGGTTGTTGGAGGAAAGGAAGTAGTGTGCTATACAGTTTGTGCCTTCAACGTACCACGGGGCGATGTGCATGTTCTGGTTGATATCAACTCCCAGCTGGAAGAAGCCGACACAGGATGATGTTGTTGTACCGTAGTAATTCATCGCATTTATCTGGAAACTCAATATATTATTTTCTGGAACATTCCAGCTGTTCAGTGTCATATTCGCATGGAGGATGGTAAATGCTGGCAGAAGACTTACGAGCAATCCGGAACCCTGTCCGTACCCTTCCATGGGATTGTACCCTGGCAGATATATCGGTATCTCATAAGTTGTGAAAACAATGTCGGTAAAATAAACGGCAGTATGTTTCTGATTGATGAGAGCGATTCCGGCATACTGGTAGGCGTTCGGCACAGAGAGATTCGCAAATACCGTATTTGAGCCGTCAACAAAGAGCTGCATTGTCCAGCTGAAGGTCTTCTGTGTGCTGCTGTTCATTACGTTCGCTGTTATGTACAGCCACCCGCCGGGATACACGGACTGCGACGGAGCGGTTCCCAGCAGTTTCAGATCCTGGGTGTTCGTGCCGCCGTAGACACTGCTGCCCATGACGCCCACTGTGGCAATGGGCTGGCTGTTGCCGTTCACAATAGCGAACATTGCCGTGCCTTTCCCGGCATTGACAGCAACCTGGAACGAAATGAACTGATCCCCCGTAATGACGCCGTTTGTGTTTATGAGTTCAGAATCGGAAACAGATAGTGACGGTTCGCCAAAATAGGCTGTACCCGCCGATATTGAGTCCCTTTTCCCGTTTCCGCTGTAGAGCTGCCATCCGTAACTGGCATAATTTCCGCCGGATGTGAAATATGAGGTAAGCGCGAAGGCACCCGTTGTCGATGATGCCGGTGCGTTCATTTCTTCCAATCGCTGCCCTGCTGCCTGGGTGGCACTAACATAGAGTGGAGCTACCGATAAAATCACAAAAACCACAACTGCGGCACTGAGAATCCCCCGAATTTTCTCCATGCTGGCTGATTCCGCTTTCTATATAATAACCATTACACCTTCCTGACCACGTAAATGCGCGTTAGGCCGTCATAACGCCGGTGACGCATGAAATACCTCCGAATAAAGAAACGGAACTCAATAAAACGCAATGCAACCTGCCTCCGCTCGCTGCAATTGACCGCCTGCGTCTGCCCAAAGGCACAATGGAAAGGCAAATCTTAGCATGATAACTTATGTGGAAGCAGAAAGATATGCTAACTGTTATTCGCAGACGATCATTTCCCTTTATGACTTTTCCTGCGCTTACCGGCGTGTTTTAAGACAGCAATATATTTAATTCAGTCCAATTTACTAATGTCAAAACATGGAGAATTTACTTGAGTATAAAAAGCAACAGGGAAAGGCAGCAGAGATTCGAAAGCAGGAGTGAAGCCATAGTCGAAGGGGAGGAAGGCACAGACAATTATATGCGCGTTCCTCTACCAAGAAAGAAGAATGGAGAGATGCTGGCGGTCGCGGATCAGCTGCTTGGCGGTTCCAGAATCAGGGTGCAGTGCGCCGACGGCAAGGCAAGGATGGGTAGGATTCCCGGCAAAATCAAAAAGAAGATGTGGATACGTGAGGGCGATCTCGTAATAGTCAAACCTTGGGATTTCCAGGAAGACAAGGCGGACATACTTTACAGGTACACGAAAACCCAGTCGTCATACCTCAGCAGAAGAAAGATGATTCCTTCAGGCATAAACATATTCACATGAATTTCAGCAGCGCCCTTAGGGTGCCGGAACAGTGCCAGTGCACGGGGGAATCCGCCCGGCGCCGGTATCCTGCCCATAAGCAGCCGATCGCTTCAGCAGTTTATCTTGCTGACCGAAATGTTCCTACCGGAGATGTATTATGACAGCTGGTTCATTGGCGTTTCAGGAGCATAAAAAGGAATGGCAGGAGTGAGGGAAGGGCATCTGGAGAGGCTCCTTGAGCCCTTCGAGAAGAGGATAAAGGGAGCGGAAGATCGAAAAGTATACGATCAGTTTTTTGACAACAGGACTCTTATGAATGTCTACGCGCTCATGAATTCAGGGGTTGTGGAAACAGTCGATTTTCCGGTCGCGACCGGAAAGGAGGGAGGCGTCTTCAAGTGCAGCTCTTCGGAAGGGGAGGCCGTAGCGATGAAAATATACAGAATATCCAATGCAACCTTCAAATCGCTCGCAAGATACACCGAAGGCGATATTCATTTCAGCGGCCTGAAAGGCAGCTTCTCGAAGACAATCTATGCGTGGGCCAAGAGGGAATTCCTGAATCTTGCCAGGCTCAGGGAGGCGGGCGCCTCTGTACCTTATCCCATTGCCTGCCGCGGAAACGTGATCGTAATGTCCTACCTCGGTACGGAGCGCGGGCCTGCACCGCTGATCAGGAATTGCGCACTCACCGAAAAGCAGGCGGAGGAGTACTACCGGCAGGTCATGCAATTTATAGACGTAGCATACAGAAAGGCAAATATTGTCCATGCCGATCTCAGCGAATACAACGTCATGGTCCATGAAAAGAAGGCTTATGTCATAGACTGCGGTCAGGCAGTTTCGTCCAGGCATCCCGGCGCTCAGGAGTATCTGCTGCGCGACCTGAGAAACGTCAGCCGATTCTTCAGATCCAGGGGTGCAACTGTGGACGAACCTTCTGCTGTGCTGAAAAAACTTACGGGAGAGAAAAAGCTTGCAGTATCTTAGAATACCCAGGGAGAGGATAGGCGTTATCCTGGGAAAGGACGGAACGCTTAAGAAGAAGGTCGAGGAGGAGACCGGCGTCTCGATTTCAGTCGACTCTTCCGAGGGATACGTGGAGGTGGACGGTAGGGTGTCACCTGACCCTGTCATGGAGCTGAAAGTGGCGTCTTATGTGAATGCCATTGCAAGAGGCTTTGCACCGGACAGGGCTGCCAGACTGCTGCGGGAAGACATTTTTCTTGAGGTGATAAACATCACCGATTATGTCGGGGGAAGGAAAAATCGTGTGCAGAGGATGCGCGGCAGGCTGATAGGAAGGCAGGGCAGGTCGAGGGAAACTATAGAGAATTTGACTGAAACGCTGATATCCATACAGGGAGACACAGTTGCTATAATAGGCGATCCCGTCGAGCTCGAACTTGCAAGGAGCGGAATCGACATGCTTCTCAGGGGGAGCGAGCATTCTGCCGTCTTCCACTTTCTTGAACGCAGGCAGAGGGAGCTGAAACTCCGCGAACTCGCCTATTACGGCCAGCCGGAATGGCGGGACAGTGATGTATGATGCCTGACGGAGGGCGTCCGGCATCGGCACCTCAGGCAGCGAAGACGGCGGGGATAGCGGCGGATTCGTATGCGGCTGCGGCAAGCCCTGCGATCTTATCAATATGCGAAAGGTGTTTTGACCGTCTCACAGGCGGCTCCGCCCTCCCGGGGCAGGCATTCAACAGGCTCAATATCATCGGGCGGGACAGTGGCGGATGTTACATATGCAGGGGCGTTTTCAATTCGCTTGACGCCGCCGCACTGCTCCCTGTGGAGGAACTGAAGAACTGGGAATACAGTACATTCTGGGCAGGCAGCAGACTTGAATTTGGAATGTTGGCAAGGGAGGAGGAAGTTGCGGCGCTCATGGATGTTGAAATCGGTCATTCAATAAAAGTGGAGATCAACAGGGAGCTCGGCCTCAGGATTGCATCGATTACCGGCAGGGAGGGCAAAATCAGTTCACCGGATATGCTGATAATAGTGGATTTGCCATTCATGACTTACCTCCTTGAGCCTTCTTCCATCTTCATCTACGGGCGATACAGGAAGTACGTCAGGGGAATACCGCAGACCAAATGGCCATGCAGAAAATGCCATGGCAAGGGCTGCAGCCACTGCGGCGGACTGGGGAAGATGTATGAAACGAGCGTTGAGGAGATCATCGCTGCACCGGTGATTAGGGAGACCGGCGGATCCTCTCACTATTTCCACGGCATGGGAAGAGAGGACATAGATGCAGTGATGCTCGGCGAAGGCCGCCCTTTCATACTCGAAATTTCAAGACCCAGAAGACGATACCTTGACCTTGAAGCACTGGAGGCGACAATCAATGCCGAATCGAAACCGCGCGTGGAGGTCAGTGCGCTCAGGTATTCATCCAAGACAGAGGTTGTTGGACTTAAGGCGGCAACACCGTCCAAGAGTTATGTTGTCCGTTTCCGGATTCTCGGCAAAATTAATAAAGAGAAACTTGTTGACCTCATCTCGGAATTCAGCGGAAAGATGATCGCACAGAGGACACCGCTGAGGGTTGTGCACAGAAGGGCCGATGTTGTCAGGGAAAGAAGGCTTATCGACTGCAGACTGCTTGAATTCGACGGCGATGAAGCTACTGTCCAGGTCACGGCCCAATCCGGCACATATATAAAGGAGTTTGTCACAGGGGATGAAGGCAGGACTGTGCCGAACATATCGGGTGCCCTCGGTCTGGAGTGCCGGATTGTTTCGCTCGATGTCCTGGAAGTTTCAACTGGAGCTGGTGAGCAATGGTAAAGGCATCTAAAGGACTTAGAAGACGTTCGAGAGGGATACTGAGCAAGAGCCCGAGAGAGAGGGGCATGCCGCCGGTCGCCAGGATTATACGCAGGTTCGAGGAAGGGGAAAGGGTATCCATCAAGATCGAGCCGAGCATTAGAGATGGGGCCCCGCATCTGCGATTCCAGGGAAGGACGGGTGTCGTCATAGGCATGCAGGGAAGAACTTACAGGGTAAGGATAGTCGACGGCGGAAAGGAGAAAGTTATATTATCGGATGCCGTTCACCTCATGAAAGCGAAGTGAGCCACGTGGCCGACACAAAGTACATCACGCTTGCAGAGGTAAAGCAACTTCTGACAAAGGAAGAGAAGCAGCGTGAGCTTTCATCCGAACATAAGGTCGCCCTGGAACACGCGCAGAAATTTGCAAAGCTGGATATTGAGAGCGTGAAGAAGCTTAGGAAAGAGCTGACTGAAATCGGCTTCGGCAGCGAACAGAATGCGGTCAAGATCATAGACCTGCTTCCGACGACGCCGGAAGATGTCAGGCTCATATTTTCCAAAGAACGCCTTACCCCTGAAAAGAAGCAGATTGAACAGATCATTGAGGCTGTTCGAAAATATATGTAGGCAGGTGTTTGCATTTGGAAGATTATGCCTACATACTTGATTACCTGCCACAGGGCTCCCCTTCTGAAAGGAGCTTCAAACATGAGCCCACGAGCTATGCCATAGGGTCTGAAGAGTTCAAGCTATTCGAACTTGTCCCCAGGCAGGGTGTGGTCATTTCGCCGGGCGAAAAGGTATACATAGGGAAGGAGATGAATCTCAGACAGCACATCATACATGTGAAGAGAAGGCTGTCGTATGACGAGCTCACATCCAACAGTCAGTCGGAACTGCCGCACACGCTCGAACAGATCGTGCTTGACAACGAAACAAGATTCGTCAGATTTTTCAACGAGGCACAGCCGATAACAACCCGTCTTCACACGCTTGAGCTTCTACCCGGCCTCGGTAACAAGACAATGTGGGCCATAATCGAAGAGAGAAAGAAGGAGAAATTCAGGAGCCTGGCAGATCTGGAAAAAAGGGTTCCCACACTGCACAATCCGGCCAAGCTTATTGCCAGGCGCATTGTGGAGGAACTGTCAAACAGAGACCAGAAATACAGGCTTTTTGTGGCCCGATGAACGGGGGATGTTCTGCTGTCGGTTAGGACTGTCAGGCAGCTCCTGATGGAACTGGGAATTTACCCTTCGAAACGCTTCGGCCAGACATTCCTCATTGACGAAAGCATAGCCGACAGGGAGATTGAAAGCGCGCGGATAAGGTCCAAGGACACGGTGCTTGAGATCGGGCCAGGACTCGGCGTGCTGACAGAACGGATAGTGCAGAAGGCACGCAGGGTTGTTGCAATCGAAAACGACCAGAGACTGGCAATATATCTCAGGGAGAAGTTCGGCGATGCTGTGGAAGTGGTTGAAGGAGATGCAATGGACGCTAAACTGCCGAAGTTTGACGTTGCGATAGGGAATCTGCCGTATTCCGTTTCATCGCAGCTGATATTCAGGCTGGTCAATTCTGGAATGAAGAGGGGACTCTTCATGATACAGAAGGAGATGGCTCTGAGAGTGGTCGCGCCGCCTTTTACAGCCGAATATTCAAGGATGGCTGCCGTCCTCCAGCGCTCAAATCATATAGAACTGCTGTTCGATGTCGGCCACACGCATTTCTATCCGCAGCCCGACGTCGATTCCTCGGTCCTGCGTTTCGCTGCGATCAGGGGGGTGAAAAGATGGCCCGAATACGAGAGGGCTGCTGCCTTACTTTTCTCCCAGAGGAGAAAGACGATAGCCTCCATACTAAGGAAGACAGTCAGGGGTGGAGTCGATCTGGACGGAATTCCGTTCGGCACGCGCAGGATAGAGGAGCTCGACGTGAAGCAGATCGGGGAACTTGTGAAGTGGATGTCGGGCAATGAGCGCCTTGCCCCCCTCCTGCGAAATGAATAAGTGTTGACTGCTCTTCCGGTAGATTGCCATGCAGATAGGCATCGTAGGCAAGCCGAACGTCGGCAAAAGCACATTCTTCTCAGCAGCCACAATGGCATCCGTGGACATAGCACCATATCCGTTTACAACGATAAAGGCAAACAGGGGAGTCGGCTTTGTCAGGAGGCCCTGCCCGGAAACATTTTTCGGCGTCAGATGCAATCCGAACAATGCAAGATGCATAGACGGCACACGGTTCATTCCTGTGGAACTTCTCGATGTTGCCGGCCTTGTGCCTGACGCATGGCAGGGCAAGGGCCTAGGCAACGCCTTTCTCGATGAGCTCAGGCAGGCTGACGCGCTCATCCATGTCGTCGATGCGAGCGGCGGGACAGACGCAGACGGGAACCAGGTTCCTGTCGGCACAAGGGATCCGGTTGAGGATGTGCGGTTCCTCGAGCGCGAACTGACGATGTGGATAAAGAGCATTCTGGACAAGAACTTCCAGAAGACGGCGAAGAAGATCCATCTGGAGGGGCTCAAGGTGGAGGCTATGCTCCAGGAGAGACTGAGCGGACTGGGTGTGAGGCAGAGCGACATATCGGCGGCGCTGAGAATGAGCGGACTTGCCCAGGACCCGTCACTTTGGTCAGACAGCGATCTCTATTCGCTTTCCGACGCGATCAGGAAAATAAGCAAACCCGTACTCATAGCAGCCAACAAGTGCGACATTGCACCGGAGGAAAACCTGAAGAAACTACGCAGCCTGCAGGGATATACTGTCATCATGTGCTCGGCAGAGTATGAGCTCGCGTTGAGAAGGGCCGACAGGAGCGGTGTCATCTCCTACGTGCCCGGGCAGAGGGACTTCAGGCTGATTTCACAGTCGCTGAATGAAAGGCAATCAAAGGCGCTTGATAGAATACACTCTTTCCTCTCGGCAGCGGACACGGGGGTGCAAAGGGCAATCGAGGAGACTGCATTCGCGCTGCTCTCGCTCATTTCTGTCTATCCGGTTGAGGATGAAAACAGGCTGACGAACAAGGACGGCATGGTGCTGCCGGACGCTCTTCTCGTGCGGAAGGGCAGCGGACCGCAGGATCTTGCGTTTATGATTCACACCGAAATAGGCAAAAATTACATAACCGCAATAAACGCAAAGACAAAGAAACCCGTGGGCCACGACTATTTGCTTGCCGACGGAGACGTGATAAAGATAGTCGCACGAAGGAGCTGAGCTGCGTAGGTCGCACATAGTGCGTTGTTAGCCGGTTCGCAGAGTAACTGATGATAGAGGCGGACCTCTAAAGACATCGACGTGTCAACCATGAAATGCAAGAGGGCGCAGATGCCGGTGCCTGCCATGCGACGCTAAATTTATCCGGCAGCTGGCAGGTCAAAGATTATATGATATCGCTGCCTTGGATGTGACGATGCAATCCGAAGATGAATGGGACATCAGACTTCTGACCGCGACCTACAGGAGAGACTCGGGTGACGGCGTCACTGTAGAGTTATACGGCAAGACCAGGGACGGAAGGTCAGCGGCCGTGAGGTATTCCGGATTCAGGCCGTATTTCCAGATTTTGGGTGACGTGTCCCGCGCGAGGGAGGCACTCGCAACGAGGGACGATGTCATAGGCATCGAGCAGAGGGAATTCATGCACAGGGGGGAAAAGACGGGTGGTGCGATAGTTACTGTGAAATTCCCCTGGACGGTACCGGAATTCAGGGAAAGGCTGAAGGGGGTTGTAGAGGTTGCAGCAGCGGACATACCGTTCGCACACAGATTCATCTACGACAAGGACATAGCGGCCTGCTGCCGCGTGCACGGAAAAATGGCTGACGGTGCAACGGCCAGGCGATACACCTGCGATATCGTGATTGAAGGCGACAGGTTCGAGGACACGGAAGACTTCATGCCTGCACTTCGTGTTCTGAGCTTTGATATCGAAACAAGCATCAAGGAAGGCAATATCTGGTGCATATGCCTTGCATACAGGAAAGACGGCAGCATAATCAGGGAGAAGATATACAACGATGATGAGAAGAAGATGCTTGCCGAATTTTTCAGCGCTGTTTCAAGGATAGACCCCGACGTCATTACAGGTTACAATATCGACGGTTTTGACATACCGAAGATAAACGAGCGGTGCAGGCACAGGGGGATCGAGCGGAAGGCATGGGGGAGGGACGGGGACGACGTCAGGCAGGTAAGCAACAGGTTCTGGAGATGCAACGGCAGAATCATAGCTGATGCATGGTGGCACATGAAGAAGCAGTTCCACCCCAAGCAGGAAACGCTTAACGCCGTTGCAAGGGAACTACTCAACGAAGAGAAGATGGATGTAAACAGGCTGAGAATAGACGAGGAATGGAAAGAGAACAGGGAAAGGGTTCTCGACTACTGTGCGAAGGATGCGGAACTGGCACTGCGTATACTGGAGAAGACAAGAACACTGACCAGGGGAATGGACATGGCCACTGTTTCCAAACTTCCTCTCGACGACTCACTCAACAGCGGAGCTTCTCAGCTCGTCGACTCGCTGCTTATCAGGGCCGCCGACAGGGAGGGTATTGCAACACCTATGACATCCAGGTACATGGATTCAGAGGAGGACAGGATCGAAGGTGGATATGTCCACAGCATAGCTCCGGGGCTTTATCACTGGGTGGGCGTACTCGATTTCAAGAGCATGTATCCCTCCCTCATAATAGCGAAAAATATCTGTTTCACAACACTGAACAGCAGCGGCAGCATTGTCAGCCCGACGGGTGTACGCTTCCTCACGCCGGACGAGCGCAGGGGCGTCATTCCCTCACTGCTCGCACAGCTCATGCAGCAGAGGGACAGCATCAAGGAGAAGATGAAGAGAGCCTCCGGAAAGGACGAATACGAATATCTTGACGGGCTTCAGCAGGCGGTGAAGATACTGATGAATTCATTCTATGGCGTCCTTGCCTCCTCTTTCTACAGGTTCACCAATGTTTCGATAGGCGGGAGCATCACCGCATTTGCGAGGGAAACCACAAAAGGCGTGATAGAGCAGCTGGAGAAGGAGGGGACCTCTGTCATATACAGCGACACAGATTCTGTCTTTTTCAAGAGTCCTGCCGAGAACCTGGAAGGGACCATTGAATTCGGCAGGAAGATAAGCGAACGCTTTTCCAGGCAGGGCGCCACGCTTGAATTCGAGGAAGTTATAGAACCGCTATTTTCCCACGGAAAGAAGAAGAGGTATGTGGGCAGGCAGGTATGGCCCGAGGAGGGACTGATTGTCAGGGGATATGAAATACGCCGGACAGATTCCTTTGACTATCAGAGCGAGTGTCTTTCTGCTGTTTTTGAGGAGATACTTGGAGGCAACACGGAAGGGGCAGTGAAGCTGTCAAGGAAACTCGTTAACGATGTGCTGAGCGGAAATGTCCCAAAGGAGAAGCTCGTTATTTCACGGACATGCAGGCCCTTTGCCGAGTACAAGGACGAAAGCACACAGGTGCCCGTGCAGACGGCAAAGAAGCTTATGGCAATGGGAGAGGAATTCATTCCGGGCATGAAGGTTTCATGGATTGTAGTCAACAGCAGGAGGTCTCCGCAGCAGGTGGAACCTTTCATAGTTGGGAGGGAATTCAGCTTTACCCCGGATTATGCTTATTATGCGTCAAGGGTCGCCCAGACACTTTCCAGGGTTACGGAAGTGTTCGGAATGGATGAAGACAGCCTCCTTAGCGGTTCGAAGCAGTCCACACTTTTTGACGAACTGAAGACGGAAAAGACAATAGCGGGCAACAGGACAGCATCAAAGGTCAGGCTGGAGGATTTCTTCTGATCCTGCAGAAGGCTGTCCCGCGCTGTGCACGCTTCAGGCGAAACATGCCTGCGGCGGAACGGCTGTTGCCAAGTTATTTATAATACGGGAAATTTCAAACAGCATTTACAAGTCTTAAATCAATTCGGTGTCACAAATGGCAGACGACAAACTGGAATCCAAAAAGCAGAAGAAGACAGCCGGAACACGACGTTCACACAAATCATCCCAAACGGAGGAACCTGCCGGAGAGGCGAAGTCGAAAACAGCGGCGGCAGAGAAGAAGTCCAGGAAGGCAAAGAAGCAGGCGGCTGAAAAGGAAATCACTGCAGCTAAAACGGATGAAGTTACAGCGCAGACGGAAGAAACTGTTTACAGGGCAAAGACTCCGAAAAGGATTGCAGAGCAGCGGCACGGCAGGGATTCAGGAACGGCTGCCGGTAAGGAAAGGGAGCTCCCGCCGATTGTGAAACTCGAGTCCGGCAGGGGGAGGAGCATGTACGCGCATATCGGCTCTTTCAGGAAGAAATCCCTTTCAAAGGCGCTGGGCGACACGGAGTGGGAGAGACTCATAAGCTGGAGGAAGGAGGAGAACTACAGGCGCATTGATCATCCGACGAGACTCGACAAGGCACGCTCCATGGGCTACAAGGCAAAACAGGGTGTCACCCTCGTCAGGGTGAGGGTCAGAAGGGGAGGACTCAGGAAGAGACGTATCGCAAAGGGAAGAAGGGCGAAGAGGAAGGGTATACTCCGGATAACCATGAAGAAAAATATACAGAGGATGGCCGAAGAGAGAGTCCAGCGCCGCTATCCGAATATGGAGGTGCTCAATTCATATCAGGTTGGACAGGACGGCATGCACAAGTGGTATGAGGTAATACTTGTCGATCCGTACAACCCGTCCGTTCTAAGCGACAAGAATCTCAACTGGATATCCAACCAGGCCCATTCAGGAAGGGCATTCCGCGGGCTGACTTCCGCCGGCACGATGGGACGTGGCCTCAGATGGAAGGGAAAGGGCGTCGAGAAAGTTCGCCCGTCTATAAGGGCGAACGACAGAAAGGGCAAGTGATCAGGCAATTTTGCCCATCAGTTTTTTTATTTCGGAGCTGCTGAGTCCTGCAAGCGGATAGAATACGGCAAAACCGTGTTTTCCGCCCATGCCCTCAGGATAACTGCTTCCGTTTCCGGGAAGTGCAATGCCGCTGCACCCCTTTCCAGCAGCAAGGGCAAGAATGTCGCCCGGTCTTTCGAGTGTTTCCGCATCAATATCTGCGGACCATTTTGCCAGAGACGCAAGATCGACCTTGCCGGTGAGGCCGATCACTACATCGCATCCCCTTCTCATCATAAGCCAGGGGAGCGGCAGCTCGTCGCTTGAGCTGACGAGGCAGGCTACCTTCCCCTGCGTTCCGAGAGGCAGTCCGCCCGGACCACTCTCGGATTTGGTGAAAAGATAAGCGGCCTTTTCCCTCGCCTCCACGAATATTTCGACGTCCGGGTGCTCAAGGTCAACGGTTATTCCGAGATTGCCATGATCCTTCAGTATCCTTGAACCGCATTCCCTTGCAATGTCTACGCTTGTGAACTTCTGGCCGCCCGATCGCCTCGCCCGTATAGCAAAGGAATTCCCGCTCCTCAGGACCAGGGAGGCGTGTTCCGAGACCTTTTCCGAAATCTTCCGAAGATCCAGGGGCAGCTCAGTGACTTCACTGAAAGACACGATGCCGAATGTGTGGCTTATGATGTCCCTGGCCACTGAACCTTCATCCGACATGACGAAGACCCTGCCCCTGTCCGAGGTGACTATGCATTCGATGCCAGCCCGGATAAAACGGGTTTCGATGTTGTCTATCAGTTTGTTCAGGAATCTTTTCCTTACCCTGTCACTTTTGAGTCCGAGTTCGGCGTACCTGAGAAGATATAACGGCATCGGAAGGTGTATCTGTCGTGCAGTTATAAGTTTGGCATGGAAACGGAACGTGCGCCGGGCCGAAATTCGATTGCGCGACGCTTCCCCAAAGGACATGCTCCGCCACCGGATACGGCTGTCCGCAGCGCCTAACTGTGAGCCGGTGGAGGGCAACAAGAAATAAATAAAGGTGCATCCGTCACAGGACGCGGGATGGGTGCATGGACTCCATGTCACGGCAGTTCAGGTGGTTTTATTCATTTTTCATTACAAATATACCGAACGGCGGGACAGCTCCGCTGATTCCTCTGTTTGTCGTGATTGCATTCTACGGCAATGTTGTCCAGGTCGGACTTGTGACGGCCGCGACTTCAATTGCATCGATACCCGCTTACATCATATGGGGGAATCTATCGGATCACCTGCACCTCAGAAAGCTCTTCGTGATAGAGGGTTTTGCGGGCCTGGCAATTTCGCTGTTCGTCATGGCAATGAGCCTGAACTTTGCCACCTTCTTCGCCGCAAATTTCATACTCGGACTCCTGTACACTGCAAGCGCACCGGCAGGTACTGCGCTTCTCATAGAGCAGACGCCCAGGGGGATGTGGCCTTCCCTGATAGGAAAATTCAGCAAGCTTGGTGGTGCAGGATATCTGTCAGGACTGCTGCTGGGCGCGATCTGGTTCGATCTCCTTCCTCCAGGCGCCATGTACATGCGCATATTCTTCGCACTGGTCGGCGTGATGGCTTTTGCCGGGACAGTGCTTGCATCCTTCCTTATCAGGGAGGATGGAGCCAGGGAAAGGAAAAATCATGCGCATCAGCACAGGAATGCCATTGCGGACATACCGCTGCGTGCCAATGAGAGGGCGAAATACCTGCCCGCCAGGGTGAGTTCATTCGTCAGGCTCTCCACCCCCTCGCATGAGGAAAGGCTTGAGCTGGGAAGGAGGATGTGGTTCTATTTTCTGGTAACCATCCTCATAACGACTGGCTTCACCAGCTTCTATGTTGTCTTTCCAAACTATCTTGTGGATTTTCTTGGAAAACGCTTCCACATGACAGAGTCATACGTGTTCATCATATACATTGCAAGTTCGTTATCCTCAACGCTCACCTACGGCAGCGTCTCAAGGCTTTCCTGCAGGATAGGCGAAAAATGGCTGCAGGCGCTTGCCTGCTCCTCAAGAGTGGTGCTCATACCGCTTTTCTTCCTGATTCCTCTTTTCCTCTCAAATGGCATTGAAGTCCTGGCGGCGATGATAATACTGAACTCAATGATGGGTTTCTGCTGGGCAATAATCAGTGTCACAGGCCAGGCAATAGTCGCCGGGATGGCCGACCCGCATACAAGAGGGGAGGCCATCGGGCTCTACAATTCGTCGATGGGAGTAGGTTCGATACTTGGCTCGCTGCTTGCCGGACTGGTAACGGAAATATCCGGGTACATGAGTGATTTTCTCTTTTCATCGATATGGATCGTTTCCGGGATCCTTTTCCTGTCCGCGCTACACATAGAGGGCGCCAGGGTCAAAGAGGAGAGGTCGTCAGGCATGAGGAAAGGCAGGACTGCGGGCATATTCAGGTCCCTGCTCAAAATAGATTAGTCCGGGTCAGAATTTCCTGAAAATCCTTTCAAGACGTCCGTTCAGTACATCGAGCGACCACGAATCTTCGCTTATGCCGAGATCGGACAGAGCCTCCCTTAGCTCGTCCACGCTTTGATTCAAATCCTGTTCGGCTGATTTGAGGGCTGCCAGGTTCTTTTCGATCTCCTGCCCCAGGCTGGACTCCTCGTACAGCTGCTCTTCCCTCCCGTCAAGTTTTATCCTCATTTCCCTCAGCCTGTAGAGACTTTCGTTGAGTTCCTCCCTGCTTTCCCTTATCCTCAGAACCCTGTTGTAGTCCGTTATCGCTTCATTGTGCCTTATTATATAGTCAAGTGCTTCCTGCACCCTGTCAAAACCGATTGTCTTCAGCGGATCTTCCGTTTCAATGTTCTTGAAAAACCTGGGCAGGTTCTTAAGAGCGACCTCGACGTCCCAGGAGGTTATATCGCTCCCTCCCGACTTGACTACGTCGCTTGTCAAAGATCTGATACGCGGCAGTATCCTTACGATAGGATCGAGCAGCGTTCCGGCAGAATGCAGGAAGAGCTTCAGGTTGTTCATGGCCTCCAGCTCTTCTGCTTCCAGCTCATCAAGCCGTCTTTCCCTCTCGGCTATTTCACCGTCAAGCTCCCTCCGCCTTTCCATGATGCGCTGTTCGATGACCTTCACAACATCGAGTTCCCCTTCGGGTGAAGGGACCTTTGAAATCAGGCGTTTTCTTTTTTCCTCGAGATCGCCTATTTTCTTTGCAAGCTGCATTACTTCATCAATCCCTTTGTCAATTTCTTCCAGCTCCTCAAGCTGTTCAAGTTCCTTCTTCGAAAATTTCGACGAATTGAATATCTCTGCATCAAGCTCATTGACGGTCTCCTCAATCCTGTCGACAAGCGCAGTCAGCTGCTTTTTTCTCGACGCTTCACAGTCCAGGTGCTCAACCGGGCTTTTCAGCTTTTCAGCTATCTTCGCGGGCTTTATTCTGAGCGCATCCCTCAGCTCCGGAAAGCCGTTTGTCTTCAGAAAGGCGTGCATCTCCTTGAACTGCGTCGGTGAAAAGTCGCTCAGAAGATATTTGTAAAGCTGCTGCAATTGCATTACAGCTCTCTTTTGTAGCGTTGCAATATTGTCCCCGGATGAAACGCTGCCCTTTGTTTCACGAAGCTTGACCTCTATTCTCTTCTTCAGTTTTTCAAGTTCGCTGAGGCTTGAAGGCGGATTTACCTGCTGCATTGCGCATAAATATGATCTCATATGAAATTAAACTTTTGACCGTTTCCAGGCGCGATCCGGAAACGTCGATTCCACAATGCACTGCGGTTAAATCCCAGCTCAGGAGTAACCGTCAGTTTTTTAAGTGCATTCCTGTTTGGCAAACCGTTCCGAGCAGGGATAACCAAGCCTGGTCAAAGGTGCCAGATTCAGGGTCTGGTTGCGTAGGCATTCGGGGGTTCAAATCCTCCTCCCTGCATATCTCGTGGCTTTTTTCAGATGTGCCCTTTCCCTGTTATTGATTCCTGGTCGCAAAGGGATGTTTGCCACTGATACTGCAACGGATGGCAGGGCTTCCGAAGAAGGCGCCTGAAGCGGCATCACTAAAGAGACTGGAAGACTATTTGTGACCGCATGGCAATCCGCGGAAAATCAGATGTGCAAACATGAGAAGACGTTCAGATGGAAAACTGCTCCGGACGCTTGCGCGTTGCAGGAGACTGACTGAAAGGGACAATGCTGTTTCCATGAATGAGTGGATTGTAGAAAATAGCGGTAATCCGCGTCGCGGTGACTATCTGACATTCGTGAAAGGGAAAAGATCACATTTCGTATTGCTGCAAAACGGCAATATCGATACCGCCCCTTCGGGCAGGTTCAGGACGGGCATATGGTTCGGGGGCGAGCAGCATGTTTCATCCTTCAAATTCACAATCGGTGGGAAAAGGAGTTCCGACGTTTTCAAAAAACAGGTCAGAGCGCCCGGCTACACCTACAGGCAGTACCTGAATGTGGAACGCGTAGATTATGCGCCATTAAACAGGCCATGCATTGCGATTGTGTTCAAATGCACGAAACCGGAATCAGTCGTGATCAGGATGAAAATCAACCACTGCACGATGTGGCCCGAAAACAGGATTACAGATGCATACAGTCTGATACCGTTCGGAAGAAATGCTTTCGCTGTTCGCAGCTCACTTGCTGAAACATTCATAAAAGTGCGCGGAGCCGCCTGTACTTTCACCCTTGAGGGGAACGAACTCACGGTAGCCGTGCATGATCGAAGACCTTCACTCAGACCATTCCTGCTTTCGGTCGGAAAGGACAGATGCTACGCAAGTTTTTCCGATCTGTATGAAAATGAGCGGTACCATTCATGGGCTTCAAAAAACTGCGTGCTGCAGACACCCTCATTTGAAATGAACAAATGCTTTCTATGGGCCAAACACGATCTGCTTGATTTCTATTCGGAAAGCGACCAGGGAAGTGGATTTTATGCAGGGATGCCCGAATTTTCATGGTTTTTCGGCCGCGACGGCGAATGGATGAGCATGGCTGCAATTGAATGCGGCCTCTGGAAACTTGCGGACGCACATCTGAAAATGCTCCACTCCCATTCGGAGAACGGGCGCATCCCGCATGAAATACCGCTTGTATCCCCTAGCGGCAACCAGCGGCACAGCGTGGGCATGGATGACGTTCCGACAAGATTCATGTCCATTGACAGCACTCCGCTCTGGATTCTTACGGAGATGAAACTGAGGAGATGGCACAGTGCAGGGGCAGGAGATGGAATGCTGAAGGAGGCAATCCGTTTCTGTGCCTCTTGCGATACCGACGGGGACGGCCTCATAGAAAACAGTTTCAAAAAAGGCCTTATCGGCTGGCCGGAATCCTGGGCTTCGGGCAGGGACGGTGCCTGTATCGAAATCAATGCATGGTGGCTGAAGGCGCTGGAAGAGTACGCTGGAATTGAGCACTCTTTCAAGGAATTCGCCGAACGTGGGCTGAGAAACTTCTTTTCCACATTCTTCAGCCGTAACGATACAGGCGTCGCGGCTTTCGACTCTATTCACAACGGCACCCGCAGGAGTATAAGGACTCCTCTCGAAGCAGTCCCTGCGATGTACTGGTCCGGCGAACTCATGGAACTTCTTGTTGACTCGCTTGCCGCCGACGATCTTATTACACCCTGGGGTGTGCGCTCAATGTCGCTGGATGATCCGATGTATGACCGCGGATATCACACCGGCGAAGTCTGGCCGCTGATGTCAGGTTGGTTTTCTATTGCTGCATTCAGGAATGGTCGTCATGATGTTGCTTTAGATTTGCTGAAATCATTTCCAATGCTTGCATTTTCCAGCCCGGAGCCAGGAAGGATTAATGAGGTTTACAATCCAGAATATCTCCAGCCCATGGGTCAATTTGCACAGGGATGGTCCTCCTCCCTTTACATCCAATCGGTCATAGAGGGACTTTTCGGGATGGATCCTGACGGCCGCCCGGGCATCAGGGGAATAGCGGAAACGACACATCCGCATCTGCCCGATGAATGGCACCATATGAAGCTCAGCAGGGTTCTGTACAGAGGGGCATATTACGACATATCGGTTAACAGAAAAGGTTTCAGTGTGTTTCCGTCCCACAGCTCCGTCGACTGTGAAAGTTAATGAAATGCCCTGTGAGTTTCAGGGTTTATAATCTGTAGGGGGCAGGCTGTGTATTCCATATAAATTCAGACTGGAAAGGGTAGAAGGATCTGTATGAACTGGTCGTGACGAGCGTCTCCTTCAAGGGAATCCCCTGAAATTTCGCAGGAATCGCTGCACCCACAGGCATGAGCAGTATCTGAATCCTTGGGTATTTCGGCGGGTAGATTGCCTCTGTGTCGGTGTGGAAATAATACAAGTAAGGGCAGAGCCAGGACGCATACTTCCGCTTTTTCCTTGCGTTAATTCGGGATTTGTTCTCAAACATGTTAACGTTTTCATAGCATGAATGGAGGGCAGACTGCAATTCAACTGCATTCAGAGGTACTCCATCCACTTCGGCATGTATGTTGAATTGCGGGTCGAAGATGGCCCACTTCCCGAAACTTCTTAGAAAGCATTCAACTACGACATGGCCAGCCCCGAAGGGTCTTGTTTCAACGCCATGCGTCCTCAGGTAGAGAACGCGCGATTTGATATCACAGGAGTTGAGTGCGGCGTGCAGGACAATGCTGTATTCCACGCATCTGAATCTTTTGCCCAGTCTTGCCTCCCTGATTATCTCAATGGGATCCGCGACTGCGGTCTCATTCCGTCCACTGTGTCTCCACTGGCTGTGAACCCAATAGGTGATTGCACTGGCCATTTCATAGTCGGTGCCTGATTCCGGAAGTAAACAGCCTATATTCGTGAATTCCCTGAACATGTCAGCATAATCAGCACCGTATGCAAAGCAATTGAAAGCAGGTATGTGGCTGTCCTCTTTCTCCGTAAATTCTATTCTGCTGCATTCCTCTACCCCTTTCATGCACCTTCGATTTGTTTGAAACGAATATTTAGTATTTGCGTTGCCGCAGGATTCTCTCTCAGTTACGCCCACTTCATCTTAATGCAATTCGTCACCTCAGCGGATCTTTCACTCTTTGCTCCCCCTTTCCCCGTGAAGTATGGATTACAACGTTTTTAGGGAACAATCAGACAATGGCTTCAATCAGTTTTCTATCAGAAACATAGTGGAAACTGGAAACCTGTCAAGAGATGTGTTCCGAAACGAAGCTGAAAATCTCTGAACGCCGAACGGAATTATCAGACAGCTCGGCCGATCCTGCCTCTGGCTGCGGAATGCTTTTAGGAAAAGGTCGACCGTTTCCGTTAGATTCTTCCGGCGTGTCTTTCTCCAGTCTTGCCATGAGCAATGATGACATGTCTGGGGCAGTTGAACTGAAGGCATACAAGTGCCTGTGAATGGACTGTGCATTCTGTGGTATAATCATCCCTTGCGGCGGACTTGGCACTGATAAGCGTTTCCGGTGGATCGTGCATCTTCTTAGCCAGAAACAGACAGTTGCGAGCAGCACTGCGCATTGCAATCAAAACACGGTTAAAGCTACACAAATGCTATTAGACTGTCTTCCTATACATTTTCAGAAAGGAAGTTTCTATTTTAGGGATGCACCTTCAATTCGGGAAGAACCAAAATGGAAATCGAGATTATCACAACCTCTTTGGAGGCTGTTAAACGGTTGACCGTCAGCAAACAGTTTCTCGCAGGCAGAACACCTGAGGGTTCATTCAGCAATAAACTGAAAACAGTCGTCAGGAACATAGGTTACATTCAGTGGGATCCGGTTACTGTTGTTGCGCCATCGCATCTAATCTCCATCTGGAGCAGAATTGGCAAATTTGACTGGTCTGATTTGGACAAGATTATGTGGGAGAACAGGGAAGTTTTGTTCCTCTGGGTGCCAATCGCATGGATTGTGATTGCAGAGGACTACCCCATATTCAACAGCTTGATGAAACGTTATCCGGATTCTATGAGAAAGGGATGGGCTTCTCACGCCGAATTTGCAGGAAAATTTTTGCGATCCCATAATGAGCTGAAACAGAGATTAATAAAGAGGCTGAAAGAAGGCCCTGCGGAAACAGGAGAATTCAGGGATTATGGCAGAAGGATGAAAAGTCCCGATGGCTGGAGCTCAGGAAATGAAGCGGCACAGTTGCTTTTCCATCTTCAGATGTCCGGAGAAGTCATGGTTGCGGGTCATTCTGCAAACCAGAATATCTGGAGCCTGACCGAAGATTTTCTTCCTCAATTTGTTGAAAGGACAATTTTTCCTGCAGAGGAACTGGAAAGATACATGGCAGTTAGGGCAATGAGAGCACTTGGAGCCGCCACCGAGTACGACATTTACCGCTATTTTGTCAGAGGAAGATACGCAGATGTAAGGGGAAGCCTCAAGAGACTGGTCGAAGATGGAAAGGTGGTGAAAGTCGCAATCGAAGAGCTGCCCAAAGCAAAGCCATTTTACCTGTTGTCCGAAGACAGGAGAATGCTTGATTCCATCATGTCTGACAAGTGGGAACCCAGGCTGAACCTGATTTCCCCATTCGACAATATGATTACACTGAGAGACAGGGTTCAAAAAATCTTCCATTTTGATTACATTCTCGAACAGTTTGTTCCAAAGGAGAAGAGGAAATTTGGAACCTACGTGCTTCCCATTCTTTGGGACAGCAACCTTGTCGGGAGGATAGATGCAAGATTTGACAAAAACAAGAAGATCCTCCATATCAACGGTATGTTTGCAGAATCCGAATACGGGAAGGATGCGGCCATTGGAAGCAGACTCGGGGAAAGGGTGGAAGAATTCGCAGAATTTTTAGACGCAGAGAAAGTCATGTATGGTAAAATGAAGCCGGAAAAGTGGGCAAAATATCTAAGTTAAAACATTCAATCTGTATAAATGTAACAAAAGTCAAGGTAAACGTGTTATAATTGACTATCGGTTTATATATTGAGCCTGAGTTCTTTTCTGCAAATCAGTAACGTCTAATTACAAATGCAAGTGCGATGTATTATTTTGAGCATCAAAGCTAAGCTCTTACAACTTAAAGTGACAAAGTAAATTTTTACCTGATTGATTTTCAAATTGCAGACACATTTCGTCCCTGGCAAAGAGATGTGATCAGCAATCCTTTTCAAAGAAATCCCTGCGAAAGATATGAGGTGAGAATACTAATCATATGCCGAAACTGTTGACTCTGTCATATAGCAGTCTAAGCCCGTCTTCCACAAGGAACCATACGAAAGCATATGCTATAACCAGAAGAGCTATCAGATTTCCAATGGGCACAACTAAGAGTCCGTATGCAGTTATAAAGTAACCGACCACCATTGTAGAGATGAGTGCAATGAAGAGCGTGATACTTGGCTTGACTTTCCAGAAAGCTTTCTCGGATCTTGTGACAAACATTGTGAGGTGACCCGAAACAACCAGTTTCAGAAATACCAGTGAAAGAATCTCTGGAATTCCCATGTGCAAAATAGAAAGACCAATATATATCAGAAGAAGGGTTTCAAGTGCCCCCACACCGCCCAGAAGCGCAGGCAGGCCTCCTATATACTTCATTCGCCAGCGCTCTGGCGTGTTGTGAAAAAGCACGTTATCGGTTGATACAGCTATTATCGGAAGATCATTTAGGAGAGCCAAAACTATCAGCAGGAGTGCAGAAATAGGGTAGAAGTGCCAGATCACTATGGCGACTGTGACAAAAACAAGAATCCTCAAGGTCTCAGTGACCCTGTAAAGCACATAACTCTGCATTCTCTGGAATATCCTTCTGCCCTCTTCAACCGCAGTTATTATTGTCGACAACCCGGAATCTGTCAATACTATATCTGCGGCCGCTCGGGCTGCATCTGTAGCTCCCTGGACAGCTATTCCAACCTGTGCTTCCTTGAGCGCCGGGGCATCATTGACGCCGTCTCCAGTCATCCCGATTGTATGCCCCTTCATTTCCATGCCCTTCACTACGAGGTATTTGTCTTCGGGATATACTCCCGCAAAGGTTCCTGCTTCTTCTATTTCCTCCCATTTTCCGCTCTCCACGGCGTCCTTGATGTCCTTGCAGGTCAGAACCTTCGATTTAAGCCCAAGCTCCCTGCCTATTTCAGAAGCTATGGCTTCATTGTCTCCGGTTATCATTTTGACTTCCACGCCCATCTGCTCTGCCCTGAGGATTGTTTCCTTTGAGTCCTCCCTCAAGGGATCGAATAGCGGTATGAGACCTGCAAACTGCCATGCATCACCGGAATTTTTGGCAACAGCAATGACACGATATCCCTTCTCAGCATATTCCCTGACTTTTGCCGTGATCAAATCGTTCTGATCTGTCTTGCACAAGGAGAGGATAGTATTCGGTTCACCCTTCATCACCATGAAGTTTTCGCCGTTTCCTGAAACGGTTGCTTCAGTTCTCTTTATAGCTGGATCAAAAGGAACGAATTCCTTCCTTACATATCCCTCGTCAGATTTTCCTTTCAGAGCTGCAAACACGGCCTGATCTATGGCATCGGCATCCTCACGCAAGGATGCCAGCGCTGCATACAGCATAACATCATCCAGGCTGAACTTCCCAAAGGTTGTCACACTCCCCACTGTTAGGCTGTTCTTTGTGAGAGTGCCTGTCTTGTCGGAGCATAGAACATCCATGCTTGCCAGTTCCTCGATGGATACCAGCCTGGTCACTATGGCTTTCTTTTCGGCAAGGGAGAGCGCCCCAAGGGCCATTGTGACGGTGAGAACAACCGGCAGTGCGATGGGAATGGATGCAACCAGAAGTATAAGGAAGAAAAGCAGATCGCTTAGTACTGGAAACCCCAAATATATACCATAGTAAAATACGAATCCCCCAAGAATAAGGGCAATTCCCACAAGAAAATAAACAATCTTTGAGATTATCTTTGACAGCCCTGTAACGTTTGACGCTGTAGCCACCAGATGAGTTGTACGTCCAAAGAACGTATTTTCCCCGGTTCCCGTGACAACCGCACTCATTTCGCCCTGTTTTACTACTGATGCGGAGAATACACTATCTCCAAGATGGGCTTCCTTTGGGAGGGATTCTCCGGTAAGCGCGGACTGATCTACCGAGAGGAACGCACCGTCCACCAGTTTTCCATCGGCAGGAATGACATCACCCATCCTAAGCCTGATTATATCTCCAGGAACAAGATTTATGGCATCCGTCGTCTGCCATTTGCCGTCTCTTAGAACCCTCGTTCTGAGCGCCAGTTTCCCCATCAATTGTTTGATTGCATTTCCCGCACTCCGTTCCTGCCAGAACGTGACGAGGACGTTTGTCAGGAGAAGGAGAACGATCAGCGCAAAGTCGTCCCAGTGATTTATGATTGCTGAAACTATAGCGGCAGCCTCTATTGCAATGGGCATCGGACCATAGAAATAGAGGAGGAATTTCTTTATGGGATTTTCCTTCTTTTCCTTTATTTCATTATAATGATATGTCTCTAACCTTTTGTTTACCTCTACGGTTGACAGTCCGCCAAAGTTGGATCCGAGGTCCTTCAGTGCGTCCTCAATGCTCAATTTACTATAATCTATACCCTTTGCACTCATGCGTCCTGTCCAGCATGGTAAACACTCTTGGTATTAGATACTTCCATACTATAATCTCAATGAAAGACCTCGGCGTGTTTGAGAACATGCATTATTTGAAGGGTATTCGCCGAATTTTTTTCCCGTTATCATTTTATTCATTTATGGTATGCTTCAAACAGGCCTTCCATGAATAGTTTTTCACTTCTGGAATTATATTATCACTGATTGAAATAGTCCAAAACTTCAGATCTCGTCACATAAAGAACCAGAATTATTTCTGTCATCATATCCATGATGATAGAGAGAAAGAGCACTGCTAGAATGAAGATACCAAGCATGGCCAGGAATACTCCCGGCCAGTAGACCTCAAACAGTAAGATTCCTGTTATGATATTTAACAGTGAAAAACCGATGACCAGATAGCTCGGGTACCTGATCGTGACTGTAATGGCAATTATTCCCACCAGGATCTCAAAAGCCGCAAGAAGAACAACGCACCGGGGATGGGTATTTTACGGGCAAATGATGAGTTGAAATTAATTGTTTCTCCACAATAGGGGCAGTAATTGAAGTCTGCGTTAACCGGGGAACCGCAGACTTCACAGCGAGAGTCCTCTTCCGGTCTCACCCAGAACTATCTCGCTTCCATATAAATGTATTTTCAGGGCCTGAAAGAGAGATTTCCATCTTCACAACTGGTTTTAACTGATAAATGAGATGAGAGAATACATTCCGCATTTCGGATTGGCGTTTCCCATTACAAGAAATAATGAGACTTTTTACAATAATCAAATCGGGATATCTGGTCATCTGCTCTTGTTTTTTCTTCATTGGTGAATTACGTTAATAAGTATTATTGCAATAACCACAATTATCAGTCCCGATATGACACTCAGGTCGAGATAAGACCCTGGAACCATAGGACACTGAATCTGTAGGACCATCACAAAGCATACATGAAAAGAACAGGAATGCGGTAAACCGGATTACCGGAAATCTGCTATATTATCATACTATAACTCATATTTAAACTGAATATTAAGGGTCGTAATAACACACAAATGTGAGTGCGGAGGGCCGGATTCGAACCGGCGGACTCCTGCGAGACGAGACCCTCATTCTCGCGCCGTTGACCGTGCTTGGCTACCTCCGCGCCGTCCAGCAAACAGACAAATGTGGTTCATACTGAACATTTATTTAAGTTAGTGCTGTAAAATCAGAACGGTGCGTTCCTCTGCCTTAACCCGACGACCAGGTTTTTCACCATGTCGTCAACCATCTGTCTGAAGTTGAATTTTGCCTCAAATCCCCATTCGCTTGCCGCTGCCTGTGAATCTACAGAGTGTGGCCAGCTGTCGGCAATTTTCTGCCTTTCGTCGGGCCTGTAAGCTACCTCGATATCCGGGAAATAAGACTTCAGCTCTGTTTCCAGCTCTTCCGGTGTGAACTCGAATGCAGACACATTGAAATCTGTCCTGTGAATAAGCGATGAAGCAGGGGATTCAGCCAGCTTGATCATCGATGAAATCGCATCCGGAATATACATCATCGGAAGGCGTGTATCCTTCCTGAGGAAGCAGACATACCGCTCCCGTCTGACGGCGGAAACTATCATTTCGACTGCATAATCCGTCGTTCCACCGCCGGGTGGTGACCTGTAGCTTATGATGCCCGGGAGTCTCAGTCCGCGTACATCCATTCCGTATTTCCTCGAATAATAATCTCCGAGCTGTTCACAGAAGAGTTTAGTGATGCCGTATATCGTGGTCGGTCTTGTCACGGTCTCGATTGCAACATTGTCCTTCGGGGTGGTTGGACCGAACACGCCTATTGTGCTGGGAATGATGACCCTTTCCACTCCGTTCCTGAGCGAGGCGTCGAGGACATTCTTCGTTCCATTGATGTTGACATTAAATGCCAGATCCGGATTCACCTCTCCTTTTGCCGAAAGGATTGCAGCGAGGTGATAGACCGCATCGAACCTTTCCTCTGAAAATTTCCGTTCAACGGCACTACTGTCCGTCACATCCATTTTCGTGAAGCGGCATGGGAAGTCCTGAACAGGTCTGCTGTCTGTCGCCAGTACGTTCCCGCTGCCATGTCTGGAACACAGGCTTTCAATCAGCTCTGTGCCGATCTGCCCGCCCGCACCAGTTACAAGTATCTTTTTCATGAATGTCACTTCTAAAATAAAAATCGTACGTGGAGGTGAAGAACTGAAAAGTTATTTAAGCCTGCTTCAGTTTGTTTGAAGGAGCAATGAGAAAACAGGAATGGATCGGAAAAGAGCTTACAGCCTTAAAGGAGGCCGGACGGTATATACCCATACGCACGCTTCAGTCTCCCCAGGGAGCCTGGGTGCTTATAGAGGGGAAAAGGTTCCTCAACCTCTGTTCCAACAACTATCTCGGCTATGCGAACCATCCCGACGTGAAACGCGCTGCCATCGAAGCCATTGAAAAATACGGCGTTGGGGCAGGTGCGGTAAGGAGCATAGCCGGTACCTCTGAACTGCATGCAGAACTGGAGGAGGAGATTGCATCATTCAAACACATGGAGGCTGCGCTTGCCTACCAGGGAGGACTGCTGGCAAACTCGGGCACCATTCCGGTCCTCGTTGGAAAGGAGGATGTTGTATTCAGCGAGGAACTGAACCATGCGAGCATCATAGACGGTGTGAGGCTGAGTTCGGCAGGGCGCGTTGTGTTCAGACACAGCGACATGGCTGACCTGAGGCAGCAGCTGAAGGAGCACAGGTCGGACGGAAGGCGCTCTCTCGTCATCACCGACGGCGTGTTCAGCATGGACGGCGAGATTGCGCCGCTCGACGAAATAGCGGAAATTGCAGAGAATTCCGATTCCATGACATATGTCGACGATGCACACGGCGAGGGTGTTCTGGGAGATCACGGCAGGGGCATTGTAGACCACTTCGGACTCCAGGGCAGGATCGACGTTGAAATGGGCACCTTTTCAAAGGCGCTCGGTGCTGTCGGGGGATTTGTTGCAGGCTCCTCTGAACTGATTGAACTGCTGAGGCAGAGGGCAAGGCCGTTTCTGTTCAGCAGCGCGCTGAATCCCGGCGATGCAGCTGCCGTCCTCTGCTCAATCAGGCTTATGAAATCGGACGACACGCCTCTCCGGAGGCTTCGTGAGAACGCCGAAAAACTCAAATCAGGACTGAAGGCCGGCGGATTCGACACAGGAAGGAGCCGGACACCAATAACACCCGTTATCCTGCGTGACGAAAAAAAGACCGTGGAATTCAGCAAAAGGCTGTATGAGGAGGAGTCGGTGTTTGCCTCCCCCATCGTATATCCGACGGTGGCACAGGGTACCGCGAGGATAAGGTTGATGCCCTCTGCGGTGCACAGCCTGGAGGATATCAAATTCGCCGTCGATGCATTTATTCAAGTCGGAACCAAAATGGACATGGTCTGAAGACTGCGCTCGTATCTCTGGGATGACACAGTCATCTATGCCTGAACCGCCATTGAACGGATACGGACGCCTTTGCGGGTCGGTTGCACAATGATTATTAGCAGGGACTGTGTAAGTGCAGGTGCCAGGAGAAGGAGGGCAGCCGACGGTAGCCGCAGACGCGGCAGCTGAGGAAAGTCCCCTCTCCAGAGAAAGGTGGTCTGTTTAAACGCAGAGGGGCGAGAGCCCCGGCAAGGGCGCAGAAACGACACAGCCATGGAGCAGCATGATTCGCGCGGCGATGACATTCCCATGGAAGTGATGAAACGGCGACACCCCATCGGAGCAAGTCCAAAAAGGCCGGCAATTCTCAATTCCGGCAGGTAGGACGCATCAGTCGAATGCTGCCTGAAACAGAAAGGGGCTTACTACCTTCACCTGGCAACCAGACATGTAGCAACATTTATTAAGTATTGATTATTTATTAGACTGAAATTATATTGTCTGAGGTGAAAAAGATGGGGAAATGCGACTTATGCAAAAAGAATTTTGATACACCGCTGAAGCTCTACGTTCATCTTGTGGAAAAGCACGGTTTTTCAGAGAATGACGCCAGGCTCGCGGCGTGGCCGAAGGGCGCACAGCTGTGATATTCAGGATATCAGCCTGAAGCTCAGGCCGCCTTTCCTGAATGATTCCACAAGCTTGTCGAGATGCTGCTCGTCTTCCACCTCGATGACGACCCTCGCATAAAACCTGTTCAGTGCCTCCGATGAGCTTCCCGGGCTTTCCTGGAGGCTCATAACGCTCGCACCGCCCCCGGCTATCATGTTCAGTATGTCCTTCATTGAGCCTGGCCTGTCGGGCGTATCGAACTCCACGACTGCAATACGCCTGTGCATCATCATACCCCTCATTATTATCTTGCGCACAAGCGTCAAATCTACGTTCCCGCCGCTCAAAACCAGACCGACCTTCCTGTCCTTTACGTTCAGTTTTCCGGAAAGGAGAAGTGCAAGCGGCGATGCTCCCGCGCCCTCCACAAGCAGCTTTGAGCGCTCCAGCAGAAGAAACATCGCCTCCGTTATTTCATCCTCCGTGACGGTGAATATGCCGTCAACGAGTCTCGACACTATGGAAAATGGTATCTCTCCCGGGTGTTTGATTGCAATGCCGTCGGCAATTGTATCTCCCCCGTCTGTTTCCACGATCTTGTTCAGCCTGTAGGATTCGGCAAACGACGGCATGGCCGCGCTCTGCACGCCTATTATCCTTGTCCTCGGACTCAATTCCTTCATCGCGACCGCGATGCCGGATATCAGTCCGCCGCCTCCGACCGGAACCACCAGATAGTCGAGATCTGCCTTCTCCCTCGCTATCTCAATCCCCAGGGTGCCCTGCCCGGCAATAACCAGCGGATCATTGTAACCGTGTATGAGTGTCAGGCCTTTTTCTTTCTGCAGTTCGGCGCATTTTCTGAATGCATCGTCGAATGAGGATCCGTGAAGTATAACTTCTGCCCCGTAGCTTTTGGTTGCGGCAACCTTTGCGAGAGACGCATACTGTGGCATCACGACGACACTTCTGATCCCGCTTAGCGCGGCGGAAAGGGCCACGCCCTGTGCGTGATTCCCCGCCGAGGCGGCGATAACGCCCCTCGCCCGCTGTTCAGGATCCAGATGGCTGATTTTGTTGTAGGAGCCTCGCATCTTGAACGAGCCGGTTCTCTGCAGATTTTCCATTTTGAGATAAACCGTGCCGCTGAATCTCTTCGAATACGAGGAGGATATCTCAAAAGGCGTCCTGTTTACGACCTTCCTGACAACAGCCTCCGCGTTTTCGACATCAGCGAAGGTGACATGCTCTTTCCGGTTCAGTTGCATCAGCCCGTTTAAACGGTATGTGCAATTTAAACTTGATTGCGCACCGTGCTGAGACCGTCAGACCAGGTGTCGAAATGCCGTCTGCCGAGTGGAGCGGACAGGCAACCTATATTCCTATTGTGCGCCTGCTATTCCTCAGGTGTCTCTTTTTGCGCCTGTATCCTCTTCCCCCTCCCTCACCGATGGGATCATTATTATACCAATGACAATTTAGCAGGCTTCAGCCTGAAAAACGGCCACCGCAGGCCAGTCATCAGGGATAGAGTTGAGTGCATGCCCACCATTCAAAAATATCTTGTCGGGATTCAGCCGAGGACTGAAGAATTGATTTCCGGTACAAGGGACTGGGACAGGAAACGAATAACAGAAGAGGAGCTGGAGGAACTCAGGATGGCAGCCGCTGCCAGGGATTTTTCTATCCAGGTACAGGAGGGCTATACATACATTTCAGATCCTATGTTTTACTGGCAGGATCTGATAAGGCCGTTTGTCGATGCGCTTGAGGGCCTTGACAGCGGTCCTCAGCTGACAAGATGGTTCGACAACAACACATTCTACAGGAAGCCGATTATCAACGCATATCCAAGCATCTCACACAGGAAGCTTGCGAAATACTACTTCGAGCGGACGTGGGAATTCGGCAGGAGAGCAAAACTCGTGATTCCGGCGCCATATGCGCTATACATGGCTTCAGACGACAGATATTTCCCTGACAGGAGATCGGGTGTTTTCTCGTTCGCGCAGGAAATGGAGAGGGTAGCTCTCTTCCTTGAGGAGAAGGGAGTGGGACAGATAGAATTTGTCGAACCGTTTCTTTTCTTCAGAAAACCTGCGCAGGAGGACATAGAGATGGCGATTGATGCGTTCAACCTCACCACCCAGAGGCTCAAGTGCGAGGTGATGCTCAATTTCCCCTTCGGAAACCTTGAAGGGCATTTCAGGGAACTGATCGACTTCAATGCTTCAGTGATAGGCGTCGACTTTTTTTCAACAGCACTGTCATCAGTGACTGACTTTGACACGAAGAAGGGAATTGCCGTCGGATGCATAGATGCCCGGAACAGCCTGCTGGAGAGCGTCGACTGGGTTGTGAACTTTGTGAAGTCTGTCATAGAAAAACTGGGCGACATAAAACAGGTTGCCGTCATTCCCAATGCAGATCTTGAATTTCTTCCGCGGTTTACCGCCGAGGACAAGATGAAAGTCATAAGCGAGGCAGCGAGGAGGCTGGAAAATGGCTCCTGAACTCTTCCCCGCCCAGGAGATTGGCAGCCTTTCGAAACCCAACTGGCGGGTTCTCGGTTACAGGGGCGTGCCGATATCAGACAGCGACTTCAGCGAGGCGAAGTACTGGGGGAAGAAGCTCAAAATTGAAGAATACGAGAAACTGCTTGAGTACCTGAAGTCTGATGATTCTCCAGAAGTGCGTGAAAAAATAAGGGAGTGGTCTGCAATTTATGCCATTCGTTATCTCGAGTCGGCAGGTCTCGACATTGTCTATGACGGCGAGCAGTGGAGAACTGAGATGTATGAAGCGCTTGTCAGGGAGGTTGAGGGTTTCAAATTCATCGGGCATGTCAGATCCTGGGACAACAAGTATTACAGGAAGGCGGCGGTCATCGGCGAGATCAGGTGGAAGTCTCCAGTCTATCTCGATGAGTACCTGTTCACACGGGCGCACACCAGCAGGATTGTAAAACTTCCTTTCACCGGCCCATACACGGTTACAGACTGGTCGTTCAACGAATACTACCAGAAGAGGCTCGAAAGCAGTTATCCCGATCCGCGCGAGCTGAAGAAGAAAGCATACACTGAACTGCTCTTCGCTGTTTCGAAGAATCTCATAAGACCGGAAATCAGTTCGCTTGTTTCGCAGGGTGTAAAATGGATACAGATAGACGAGCCGGCTCTGAGCACTCAGCCCGGAAAGGAGCAGATATCAAACTTCGTCCAGGCGGTAAACGAGGCAACACAGGGATTTGACTGCAAATTTTCGCTGCATGTTTGCTATTCAACGGACTACACGGCCATGTTCCCCGAGCTGCTCGAGGCGAAGAAGATAAGCCAGTATGCGCTTGAGTTCGCGAACAGGGACAGTAACAGGATTGGCATGAAAAAGCGCATAGGATACGATGTGGTGAAATTACTTGGAGAATATAAGGCCGGGAAGGAGATAGGCCTGGGTGTGGTCGATGTGCACGACGACAGCGTCGAGTCGCCAAATCTCGTCAGGGAAAGAATACTGCACGCGTCAGAGCTGATCGGTGATCCGCGCCTTGTTTATGTGAACCCTGACTGCGGACTGCGCACAAGGACATGGAAAGTTGCATACAGCAAGCTGCAGAATATGGTCAGAGGGGCCGAACTTGCAAGAAAGGATCTGTCCTGAGATGCCGTCATTTGCGGGCCACGCCCAGTTTCTCGGCCAGTTTGAGATGGTCTGAGTCGTTCACCCAGTCTACGGCAAGATAATCGAACAGTTCGCTGTCCGCCATGCCCAGCTTTTTCCCCTCGGCAACGGCAGCTTCATATGCCTCCAGTTCAGTTGGTCTGTCGATGTAGCGGTATTTCTTGTCGAAGAGGTCCATTCCTAAGCTGAGCTGGAATATGTGCACTGTTTCGTGGATGATATCAAGAAATACCGTTTTCAGATCTGAATTCAACAGATGGTCTCTGCATACGATCACCTGTCCGCTTTTATCGTTGACATACATGTAGAAGTCGTTTTCATCATCAATCATGACTGTTATCCTGCGGATGAAGTCAAGGTCGAGTGAATAACGGTTCAGGATACGTCTTATTTCACCCACCTGCTCTATGCCTTCTGCAATTTCCCGCAGGAGATGAGGGCCGGGCGCAGGATCTCTCCATATATTCACAGCCACTCCTTCCGGGTTGCGCACCGTCTCATATCTCGCCATTGCCTTCAGTCCCTCCTTTCAGCACAACCTGCAGGCTGCTGCCGATTGGAAGAGCGGTTGTCACGTGTAAAGCAAAAAAAGTTTCATATATTATCTTTCTGTTGAATAAGCGGACAAATGGAGAAAGTGAATAAATGAGCGGTCATCCGGCAGGCCCTCCGATGGCTGAATGCGCTGTTCCGCAGATGCTGGGCAGCAAAGTGATCAGACCGCCGGATCTTGTTCTGGTTGCCGGCGCCGAAGGCATAATAGGCGGCAGGCTGTTCTACGAGCTTCTGAAGGCGGAGTTCAACGTCCGTTGTCTTCTCAGGATGGAAGACGAGGGCAGGATAGACAGGAAGCCCGGCGTTGAGTTTTTCTATTGCGATCCATGGTCCGGCGACATTCCGGACGCTGCATTCGAAGGTGTGAAGTACGTTGTGAACGCTGCTTCCCCCCTGAACACGGGGAGCATACCCCTTGACAGCGTGGAATCCTTCGAGCGCCTTGCAAACACGCTAATAACAAGGAGTGCCATGAAGAAGATGGCCAGGTACGCCGGCCTGAGTTCCGTGTTTCTTGCCGAATCGGAGGACGGCGGATGGGCATACTCCAACTACAGAATGGAACTGTCCGCAAGAAACAGCGGTGCCAGCTACACGATCCTCAGGACAGGTCTTATCGTGGATGAGAGCAATTCGGCGGTTCTCAGAAGATTGGGCTCACGCGGCGCCATATCCTCCATTTTCGGAAAAAAGGCAGCAGGCAAACTGTATGTTTCAACTTCCGCCCTCATAGCTGAGGCGTTTGCAAGAGTGCTCAGGACAGATCAGGCAATTAACCGGACCTACGAAGTTCTGCTCGGGAGACAGCTGACAAGGAAGGAAGCGGGAAGGCTCGCCGCTTCCGGCTCGGATGGAAAGGGATACTGGGAAGCCGAGGAGCAGATGCACCTCTCATCCGGACGTTATGGTGGTGCCGTCCAGACCGCGGAGGATCTGGAAATCAGCACGCATGAATTCGAGCCGCCCCTGATGCAGACCATGCATGTCTAGGCAACAGTGTTGTTTTCCAGAACATCGGTGATGAACGGCAGTGCTATCCGGGCAAACTCATTACGCCTGTATTCAACGGAGATCGTATGCCTGGTAACGGATGCTCTGATGCCTGAGCCTGACAGGCCGGCTGACAACCTCTTCACTGCTGCTGTTTCGAATTCCCTGTCATGCAGCGTCAGTAGCAGCCTTCCATCCTCGGAAGGTTCGAGTCCGTCTATCTTTAGCAGCACCGATTCCGCAAACCCGAGCACGCAGATCTGCCCGTCCACTGTGCCTTGAAACCTGGAAGCAGGCGAGTTCGACTTTGTGGACAGCCTGATCTTGGGGTCCCTGAAGAATGAACGCTCCTCCTCGAATACCGGAATCATATTCTCTACCTTTACCTCTGTGCCACCGGGCCTGTCTTTCAAATCTATTGTCAGTTCCTTCAGCACATTCCTTCCCATCCTTCTTATTCTGCTTTCCCTGTATCCTTCCGGTCTGTAATAGGCGCTCAGCACCATATCCCCCTGGATTCTGTATATAGGATCGAATCTGCCTGAATAATAAAGGGTGTCGTAGACTTCCAGCGGCACCTCGCCTGCCTTCCGGACCCTGAGATAGACAGACAGCTCTGATGTCAGCGTGTTTCTGGCCATTGTGTAACGGCTGATCCCGCGTGGCATAATAATAATTGCACAGGACGGGCGATAATTATAATTCCGCCGGGAGTATGGTAGTCCGTTGAACAAGGCTACGTTGGGCAGACAGGGCAAATTCACGATCAGGGATATCGAGCGGCTCTGCAGACTCACAGGCGCGAAGAAAAGGAGTGTCGTCCTGGGGCCGCGTTACGGCGCTGATTTCGGCGTCATATCGCTGACCAAGGACATGGCAATGGTTGTCAGCACCGATCCGCTCTATATCAATCCAGGAATGCGCGTCAGTGAGGCGGCCTGGTTTGCCTTCCAGATTATGGTTGCAGATACCGCCCTTTCAGGCCTGATGCCGGAGTACATAGCGGTTGACTGGAACCTTCCGGAGGATTATCCGAAGAAACGCATTTTTTCAATAAGCGAAACATTCAACAGGGAGGCAGGAAATATCGGCGCTTCTATTGTAACGGGCCACACCGGGAAGTATGAAGGGTGTGCCCCGCCAGTACTCGGTGCCGGAACAGTAATTGCCACCGGCCATCCGGACAGCCTCATATTGCCCGTCAATGCCGGACCGGGAGATCTGCTCATCGGCGCAGGCACGCCCGCACTGGAGAGCAGCATTCTCCTTTCATACGAACTGGAGGAGATACTGACGCAGAACTTCGGGAGGGGATTCATTGGAAGGCTGCGGAGGCGCCTCAGTGAGCTTTCCATCCTGGAAAAGACCACTGTCCTGGCCGGCATGCACGGCATAACATCAATGCATGATGCAAGTGAAAGGGGGCTATTCGGTGCAATCCATGAGATTGCGCACTCATCGAACGTCGGCTTTACAGTTGAACTGCCGGCATCGACATATGACAGCGAAATCGCGGCACTGTCTGATTTCCTTGGTTTCAATCCGTACAAGAGCAGCAGCGAAGGGATGCTGCTTGTGACAGTGAAAGAGCGATACGCCGGCGATATACTGGATAAGCTCCGCAGCAGCGGAATACAGTCTCACGTTATCGGAACCACAGCACCGCAGCGGCAGGGGGTTGTGCTGAAGCGCGGGAAGAACAGATCCGTTCATCTGGAAGATCCTGCCGCGGACGGTTTCGTTCTTGCACTCGAGAAGGGGAGAAGGATGCAGACCCGCAGGGTGAGGAACGACGGCAGCATGTTGCGGTAAGAGCCAGATCTTTCACAGCCCGCCGTGCGATCATTCGCAGGGCTGACGGCGAAATTGTTTTCCGTTTCCTGTCTCGATCGTCGCCACATGCGCCTGTCGTTCCGCCGGATGAGAGGGCCATCACAATTTTTATAAGCACCTTCAGGGGTGAGGCAGACCCATAAAAACGGGATGCATCGAATGAGAAATGAAGTCGTCCTTTCGATAAGGACGCTCGTCATATCGCTGGGCGCCACGGCTGCGTCCATGTTTGTCGGCGCTTACGGCGTCCTCATAGGTGCCTCCGCTTCAGATATGGGATGGCTCCAGTCGTCGGCAAATTCCCTTGCAAACGGCGGGCAGCTGCTCTGGGGAAGACTGAGCGACAGGTTCGGAAGAAGGAGACCCTTTCTTGTTGTCGGAAGCATCTGCCTTGCCCTGCTGTGGTTCATGATGTCCGTGGTCGTGACACCTGATGAACTCATTGTCACATATGCTGTTCTCTCCCTCATCTCCGCGATGATTACGGTGAACTGGTTCTCGCTGATAGCGGACATTACGGATTCGGGCAACAGGGGCCATTTCCTCTCGGTGATAAACAATATCGGCTCTGTCGGCACCCTGGTTGCAGTGGGAAGCATGATCTTCCTGCTTCACGGAACAGTGAGAAGGGACATACAGATACCTTTCCTTGCCGCAGTAGCTTCCTATGTTGCATCAGCAGTACTTGTTACTCAGATAAGGGAAAAGGAGCACAGGACAAAGATTACAGGCAGCATGCGAAAGACACTTTCCAGAATAAAACAGCACGGCGATTTCTACAGGTATTTCGTGGCAATGAATGCCCAGGGATACTTCTGGTCCATGGCATGGCCCCTTTTCCCTATAACAATCGTATCACTGATGCACTTCAGCCTGTCGACGATAGCAGTGCTCACGGTTGTCTCTCTGACTGCCACAATTATCGGCCAGTTCCTGATCGGACGAATTGTTGACAGAATAGACAGGACACCCCTCATTTTCGGCAACAGGCTTATGCTTACCGCCATACCATTTTTCTATGCGTTTTTCAGCACCTACGGTGAATTTCTCATCCTCGAGGTATACAGCGGTATTGCGGGTGCGATTCAGAATGTCGTCATGAACTCATATCTCATGGACATAGTTCCCGGAGGTAACAAGGCCGAATACATCTCGATCATGAACGGTTTCAACGGCATCGTTTATTTCGGAGGAGCGCTTACCGGCGGCTATCTCCTCCAGTTCCTCCTGGGCTTCTACCATTTGAGGTACGCGCTGCTTGTGGCTTACATGGTTGTGGTGGCCGGCAGATTTTCCACTTCACTCCTCTTCCTGAGGCTGAAGGAGCCGGAAAAGAGGGGGGGAGGCCAGTTCACGCTCTACTCACTGCTCTTCCGGCTCAAACAGCCGGGAGTCCCTTCAGGCGCAACCGTCAAGCCAAGGTGATCCTCCCTGAGCGGAATAGAAGCGGCGGATTGTTATTCCAATCATCATTGTCAAAGAAACAATTATAAGGCTGCCCCGGGAATTCATTCGGAAAGCTGGAAATGTGACATGGAAAATATCGGCGTTGTCGTCGTCAGCGAGGGTGAAGACAGGCACAGGGAAGATGCATCATATCTCTCTTCACTCCCCGGTTTCCAGGTTACTGAAACGACCCCCGTATCATTCCTCATTTCAATGAACACCCAGGCCTACGGCACAGTCGCACTCCTCGAACTTCCATTTCTTCAGGAGAACGAGGAGGAATTTCTGCGCATACATCTCCAGTCCAATACAATGCCCACGGTGCTCCTGACGGACGAGCCTGTCAGATATCTCCGATACCTGGGGAAGGGAACGGTGCAGCTTGTCCTTCGTGAACCAGGCTACCGCGACTCGCTCCCGAGGGCGATAAAGGATGCCAGCGAGGGGGCACGCATCATAATGGAACGTTATACACTGGAAAAGAGACTCGCGGAATATACACAGTATCTCGAAAGCATCAACAAGATCATGGAGCATGATATCGGAGATCTCAACCAGGCAATACTCACATTCTCCGAACTGCTCAACAGGACAGAGAACAGCGTGGGAAAAAAGCTCACAGACAATATCATAGCACAGTCAAAAACGGTGGGCAATCTGATTAACACCTTCTCCAAACTGACCAAGCTTGCAAAAGGGAATATGGAGGACGTCACATTCAGGCCCAGATCTCTCGCGGAAGCGATTTCGGAAGGCTCGAAACGGTTCAGAGAGAGTTTCGGGCACGATTACAGTGTCACGATTGAGTGCCCGGATAATTTCACCGTAAGCGGAGACGTGCACCTGTCCGATCTGTTCGAACACTCTCTTTCGCTTCTGAACAACCTCCAGAAGGGATGCAGGCGCTTCGATATTGCGGCAAAGGAGGAACTTTCACTGATGCGGTCTACACTTGTGACGATCACGCCTGAGGGGTTTCCCAGAAACAGGGTTCCCAAGGTCATATCCGATGTTGGCGATATTGACACGCTCCTGCGTGGCAACGTGGATGTCATGGCGGTAATGATACTCAGCCGGAGGTACGGCGGGAACGTCACAATAGGAACAGTGGAGGATGGCGGGGCATATTCCAATTTCCTCAGCCTGCTGATGCCGCTGAGCTACTAATTATGCCCGTCGTTCTCTTCAAGGTATTTCTGCGCGTCAAGTGCTGAAACACATCCCATTCCGGCCGCCGTGACGGCCTGCCTGTATCTGTGATCGTGTACATCTCCGGAAGCGAAGACGCCCTCAACGCCTGTTTTGCTTCCGTCCCTGACGATTATATACCCTTTATCGTCAAGCGGCAGCTGTCCCCTGAATATGTCCGTATTGGGCTTGTGCCCGATGGCAACGAAAACGCCGCCGACAGCCATAGTCTCCTCCATGTCTGTTTCGACATTTTTAAGGACCAGACCCCTGACGGTCTTTTCGCCAACTATCTTAGAGACAACTGAATTCCATTTGAATGAGATCTTTTCGTTGCTCTCCGCCCTCTTCTGCATGTACGGGGAGGCCCGTAGCCTGTCACGCCTGTGCACAATGGTTACATGTGATGCATACCTCGTGAGGAATAGCGCTTCCTCAAGCGCGGAGTCGCCCCCGCCGATCACTGCCACATGGGCGTTCTTGAAGAATGCGCCGTCGCATGTTGCGCATCCCGAAACACCCTTTCCCATGAATCTTTTCTCGGATTCCAGCCCCAGCCACAGAGCGCTGGCTCCCGTAGCCACGATTACGGCCCTGGCGGTGAATGTTTCCCTGTCAACCATCACTTTCAGAGGTCTGGTGCTGAAATCAACCGCCGTCACGTCGTCGTCTATGAAGTCCGACCCGAAACGGGATGCCTGTTCCCTCATCTTCACCATAAGGTCCGGTCCGAGAATTGCCTCCGGGAAACCCGGAAAATTTTCGACTTCGCTTGTGATCATGAGCTGCCCGCCGGGCGTCCTGCCTGCTATTACGAGAGGCTTGAGAAGCGCTCTCGATGCGTAAATCGCCGCAGTCAGTCCTGCGGGTCCCGAACCGATTATGATCAGATTCCTTGTGCTGTTTTCCATCGGTTGAGCAATTTGCAGGTCCCTAAATAACGTTTTCTTTCCCGCTGAACAGTTTCAACTCAGGTGCGGCTGTATGAAGGGCTGAGATGCCTGTGGTTCTGCGCCCTTCTTTTCGGAACGCTGTTCTTCAGTATCTCATCCATGGGATAATCCAGGAAAGTGCTTAGAATGGCAAGCCTTTCCATAGTGAATGGCTGAGCTCCGTTGAGCAGCTGCCTGACGCTCCAGCCGGGGTGAACCCTCGACCGGTAACCGAGAATACGGCCGAGCTGATTGACGCTGCCTGCCTTTTCGATAGCCCGGCGGATGAGCATTGTCCTGAAATCGGCGGCAAGCCATATCTTCTCCTCATGCATCCCGTCCGAATACTTCCTGTATTCAGCAATTCCCTCTGTCATAGCTGAAGTGAGACGCATGAATCTTATAAGCGGATTTTGGTTCAAGCGTTTTACCACAGCACGAAATACGAACAGATGTGCGCATTATTGCCATGCACCGAGGCTGGCGCAAAGATAATAGATTTCACTGCATTCACTCTCCGTGGCGTGAGAACCGTATGCAGAATGACGGAATGAAAGGGATGGCTTTCAGCAAGCATGGCGCGTCGGACGTGCTCAGAATGATGTCGTTCGGCATCCCCGTGCCTCACGACGGGGAAGCGCTCATACGCGTGGAAGCTGCGTCTGTCAACAGACTTGACATAACCGTGAGAAATGGCTTTCCGGGACTGAAAGTGGAAATGCCGCACATTCCCGGCGCAGATGCCGCGGGCAGGGTCGTTGAGGTGTCCGGAGGAAACGGCAGTTTTTCTGAAGGCGACAGGATCGTGTTTAACCCTGGCATAAGCTGCGGGATCTGCCGGGAATGCATCTCCGGAAGGGCCTCGCTGTGCAGAGATTACAGGATACTGGGCGAGCATCTCAACGGCACCTATGCGCAGTTTGTAGCCGTGCCCCAGAGAAATCTGAAGAAAGTGCCGGCAGACTACCCTTCCGTAAAGGCAGCGGCCGCGCCGCTGGTTTATCTGACGGCATGGCATGCGCTTGCAGGCAGGGCGAAAGTACGGTTTGGGGAAAGGCTACTCGTTACTGGCGGCAGCGGAGGTGTTTCCTCTGCTGCCGTCCAGATCGGAAAACTGTTCAACTGCCATGTCGCTGTAACGACCAGGTATGCGGCAAAGGAGGAGGCACTTCTCAGGGCCGGAGCGGATGAGGTGATCGTAACGGGGGAAGGTGAAGGCTGGGCAAAAAGGCACATTGGAAGAGGAGGGAAACTGTTCGATATCGTTCTCGATTCTGTCGGCAGCGCAGTGTGGAAGGACAGTTTCCGCCTTTTGGAGAAGGGGGGGAGGTTTGTCAATTACGGCAGAACGTCGGGAGGGCAGATATCAACAGATCTGAGTTTTGTCTTCTGGAAGCAGCTTGGCATACTCGGTTCGACAATGGGCGATCCCGAAGAATTCCATACGGTGATGGACCTTGTCTTCTCCGGCCGGCTGAATCCCATAGTGGACAGGGTATTTACGCTGGAGGAAGCGCCGCAGGCGCAGGATTATATGGAGAGTGGCGCACATGTCGGGAAAATAGTGCTCACCGTCTAAGGCTTAATGACCCGCACCTGCCTGGACGCGCCACGCGCCAGTACCTCTGCATGATCTTAGCGGGAGGAGCTAATAAATGTTTATATATCAAATTGTACAATAAAATACCGGGACGGAAAAAATGTTTGACATAATATTCACGGAGAAGGCCATCAGCAAGGTAAAGACGCTTTTGCCGCAGGGAGGGAAATCTGCTTATCTCAGGGTTTACGTGGCAGGAGGAGGTTGCGGCGGTTTCAAGTACGGCATGAGCTTTGACGAGAAGGTTGACGCGCTGAACGATTTCCAGATTGAGAAAGGCGGTGTGAAAATCGTCGTTGACAGGGAAAGCGCGGCATATATCGAGGGGACCGAAGTTGACTATGTAGACAGCCTCCAGGGTTCGGGTTTCACATTCAGCAATCCCAATGCAAAGAGCACCTGCAGCTGCGGTCAGTCCTTCACTGCCTGAATTGTGGAGGACAGCCCGAGCTTCCTGAAGAGGAGATTCTTACCTTCCTCGATATCGCTGAGGCCCAGAACAATTTCGACCTTCCCGTTCCTCTTGTTCAGCATGTAGGTTGAATTTACCTCCACGTTGGAACGATGAAGTTTTTTCAGCAGTTTTGCGAGAGAACCAGGCTTGTCTTCAACTACAACGGTGACAATTTCATTTTCGGTATATCGCAATTTTAATTTTTCCAGCATATCCCTGCATGTCTTCTCATCCGACGTGATCAGCCTCACCGTTCTTGCGCCGTTTCCATCTACCATACTCAGCGTTATGATGTTCACGCCGCTGTTTCCCAGCTGATCAGTCAGTTCCGCGAGCCCACCGTTTTTCCTGTCCAGTGTGACAGCGTATTCCTTCGTTGACTCCCCGCATGTGTGATCGGGCATCACCTATATTTCAGTCACGGTCCGAGGTATTCCTCCCTCCTGTCCATCTCTTCCCCATTTCTATCCGCTCCAGCGTGGACGGGTGTGTTGCAAAGAGTATACGCCTCAAGTATGACGGTTCTTCATCCATGAGATTGATGTCACACAGTCTTTTTTCGCCGGATATGAATGCCTCCGGGTTTCCCGATACCCTCAGCGAGAATTCATCCGCCTTCTTCTCTCTGAGTCTTGAATAATAGTTGGCCAGCGGTGACAGGAGGAGGGAAAGCATGCCGGCGGTCAGGGACATGATGAGGAGAGACAGCGGATCGGTGCGGGAATACAGGAGCCTGGAGGTCAGGGAAAGGCTGTAAACCAGATAGATGACACCTGCATACAGGAACGCGGCTGCAGACTGGATTGCCATGCTTCGAGAACTGTCTCCGGCGAGGTAATGGCCTAGTTCGTGTGCAGCTATGCACTTTACCTCCTCAGGATCGAATGTGTTGACCAGGTTGTCAAAGAGCACAACCCTCTTTGCCCTTCCCAGCCCTGTTACGAATGCGTTGGCGCTTCTCGATCTGGCGCTTTCATCCAGCATTGAAATCTTCAGGTTCTGAAGCCCCAGCGCGTTAAGCAGTTCCAGGACGCCGTCCCTTGCCCGTCCCTCTGGCAACTCCCTGAATGTGTAGAAAAACCTTGCCGCAAGCAGGGGGAAGAAACGGGAATAGAGCAGGATGAACAGGACATATATTGCAGCCGCATAGATCCACCACAGACCGGATATTGAGATGAGCAGCAGGACGAGGACCGAAGCTGCTGCGGCAATGACCAGGGAAAGCACGTAGAATTTGATCTCGTCCTTAAGCCATTTCAGCGGCGGTAAAACGGCAATTCCGAATCGCTGTTTCTGCCTGAATGACGTCCATGCGAAGGGCAGTCCCGCGGCAAACATAAGGGTGAAAATGATCGAAATGAAAAGCGGCGCCGCGAAATAAAAAGGATAATGCATTAAGCGCAGAGCAAGTGCCTCCCCGCCGCCGGAGAATATGATCGCCGAAAGGAGCAGGAATTCAAGCGCAGATGCTGCAACAGAGAGCCTGAATGAAGCTGAAGAGAAGCTTTTCGCTCTGCGCCTTATGCTGCAATCGAATTCATAGGGATAGACTATACTTTCCTTCCCCTCGGCCCTTGAGTCCTGTAACGGAGTCACTGCGCCTTCCTGCTCCATGCGGGACGGCATATGCATTCCGGACTGAAAAGCCTGATCTCCCCGTCAGGTGTCATGTTCGCATGTTCGCTGCCGTCAGGAGCTTTTCTCCTTTTCTTCTCTCTGCCTGACCATTCTTTCCATGACATGCGAAAGGTTCACGCCGGCATTCTCCTTTACCGTCGAAAGGGCAATTATCGACTTTGTCCTGCTGAACTGTCCTGATTTCGATAGCCTGAAAATTATTTCTTCGAGTGTGACCATATTCTTTGTCTTGACCTTTACAATAAGATCCTCGTCACCTGCAAGATGGAAGCACTCCTGGATGTCCGATATGCTGTTTATAAGTTCCACGACCTTCTCGTCTCCGAGCGAGCCGCCTGTCTTGAAATATAGCATGATGAATGCCGTGATGTCCAGATCGAGTTTTTTAGGATCCACGACCATTGTGAATCCTCTGATGACGCCGTTCCGGAGCATTGTCTGTATCCGTTCGTGGACAGTGGGAGCTGCAAGTCTGACGTGCTCGCCGATTTCCTTGAGCGGAGTCCTTGAATCCTTCTGTAGAATATCAAGAATCATGATGTCTTTTTCATCCATGTTTGATGTGTAACTTACTTTATTCGGTTAAAGCTTTCTATCTTCGTATTAATTTCGATGTTCAAAGGTCGAAATGAATAATTTTCGGAGATATTGTTATATACTAAATAATTTTCATAATAATCAGACAAAAGTAAAGGAAGTGATTAGAAATGTGGGACATGTTGATATTAAATTCGAATGTTCAGAACAGCAGGAAGGAAAGGAACTACCTGGATCTCCTTGCCATAGAGGAAACACGTAAGGAGAGCAGAACCGCAAGGATTGGCAGAAAGCCGGCGGGAATCCTCGGTAGAATTTCGAGGAAGATGCACTTCTAGGTGTAAGCCGGCCCAGGCCTGTATGGTCCCGACTGTGCCTCAAACATTTTAACCCGTTTTTTGCGCTGTGGCGTCTGCCTCTGTTTTAACCCGGTGCAATTCTTTTATCTGCAGACACAATACGTACTACCGAGGAAAAATGTCGGCAAAGGAAGTTTCAACTAGCGGAGCGCCAGCGGCAATAGGGCCATATTCCCAGGGTGTCCAGATTGGCAGAATGCTATTCTGCTCCGGTCAGCTCGGGCTTGACCCGGCAAACGCGACCCTTGTTTCTGATGATGTGGGAAAACAGGCTGACAGATGCCTCAGGAACCTTTCTGCAGTTCTGGCGTCTGCGGGTTTCGCCATGACGGATGTGGTCAAGACGACTGTATTTCTTACGGAGATTGGCAACTTCGAAGCTGTGAACAGAGCATACTCCGCCCATTTTGCATCGCACAGACCTGCAAGATCCACCGTAGCAGTGAAAGCACTGCCACGTGGAGCGCTGGTCGAAATCGAGGCGATAGCCTCCAAAGAATGAGCTCCCCGGAAGCTGCAGAGAGAATGCGGGTGCAAATCAATCGGTGTTATTTTATTTATGTAACCCGATGCAGTGTCAATGACTTTGCGGAGGGAGAACAGGCAGGACAGCGGACAGGTAGACGCAAGACCTGTGATTTCAATTCTCACCGACTTCGGATCAAAGGGAGGATATACAGGATCCGTCAAGGCGGTCATACTGTCCAGGGTTTCTGCGGACCTGGTTGACATATCAAACGATGTTTCCCCCCAGTCCGTGCTGGAGGGAGCCTTTGTACTCAGAAGTGTTTTCCGCTACTTTCCGCCAGGCACGATCCACCTGGTTGTAGTGGATCCGGGTGTGGGCGGACAAAGGCGTGCGCTCGCCATAAAGTCCGGCAATTATTATTTCGTGGGACCCGACAACGGAATTCTCATTCCAGCAGCAAAAAGTTCGGGAAGGATGGAGATAAGGGAAATCAGCACTGAAAAGCTGAACGTCGATTCAGTCTCGTACACTTTTCACGGGAGGGATATCTTTGCCCCGGCTGCTGCATTCTTAGCGCAGGGGCACGATTTCAGCAGGATCGGCAGATTGCGCAAAAACTGCAGCGAACTTGACTTCGGCCCAATCAGAAATATTCCCGGCGGCATTGAAGGCATATGCCTCTATTCAGACACGTTCGGCAATGTGATCACCAACATATCCAGCAACGTATTTTCGAAAATATTCAGGATAGGGGACAAGCTGGCTGTCACCTGCAGGGATTCGCAGCACGTTGCTGAATACTGCACGACCTATTCGGGCATGATCGCTGAAAAGATCATCGTCCTGGCAGGTTCACATGGGAATATCGAAATTGCGATTCCAGGAGGCAATGCTGCTGCTTTTCTGAATTCCAGACAATTCAGCGAGATTTCTATCAGGAAACTCCGGTTCTGAGGCATGATAAGGATCGGATATCATAATGATTATCAATATGATATCACTTCTGTATACAGAACTGAATATCAATATATATTCGATGTTGATAATCATCACTCTGGCAACCGAATCCACATTGAGTTCAAAAAACATATTATATTCCAGCGAGACTCAGGGCAACCTCACCCATAAAAAAAGGGATGCACAGTTACCCCGCAACTTAAGTAAGCTATGGGGGCGTGCTTTGGTTTGTCGTGGTATCGGAAATAACTCGTGAGCGTTTACGCTCCACGAGAAACAACTTTCGACATGGCGGTGGCAAAGTTAAAGACACCAGGATGTGTAATAATGAATACAAGGAGCGCCGTTAAACAGGCCAGATCGGGCGACCGGGAACGTGTTCCCGCGGGCAGAGCAGCAAAGACGGCTCAGAAGAATGGTGATGAAGGAATGATAGAGATTGGGAAAGATGCCGGGACGGATGAAAAACTTCCGGGCTGCATGCGATTCGATCGCAGACTGACGGCACCAGGTGAAGATCCGTATTCTACAGTGAAGTGGACAGTCAGGACATCGAAGATAACTGAACCTGACGGGAGTGTTATCTTTCAGATGGATGACGTAGAGGCTCCGGAAGACTGGAGCCAGCTTGCGGTGGACATCGCCGCCTCGAAGTATTTCAGAAAGGCCGGCGCGCCCGGAGGCAGCGAAAAGAGTGTCAGGCAGCTCGTGCACAGGGTGTCCCACACGCTGAGGATGGCTGGTGAGCAGTACGGCTATATTCAGGGGACGGATGCGGATAATTTTGAGGCGGAACTCTCCTACATACTCCTGCACCAGATGGCAGCATTCAACTCGCCTGTCTGGTTCAATGTCGGCCTCTTCCACGAATACGGGATCACCGGAAGCGGCGGCAGCTGGGCGTGGGACTTTGATAAGAAAGATGCCGTCATGACAAAGGATGCTTATTCCCGGCCGCAGTGTTCCGCCTGTTTCATACAGTCGGTAGATGACGATCTGATGTCCATATTCGAGCTTGTCAGGAATGAAGCGAGGCTCTTCAAATACGGTTCAGGCACAGGGACAAACTTTTCCAAAATAAGAGCCGGGGATGAGAAACTTTCAGGTGGAGGCACCTCATCGGGCCTCATGTCGTTTCTCAAGGTTTTAGATGCCGGGGCAGGTGCTACGAAGTCGGGAGGGACAACGAGGCGTGCCGCCAAGATGGTTATTCTGAACATAGATCACCCCGAAATAATGTCTTTCATAAATTGGAAGGCAAAGGAAGAGGAAAAGGTCAGGGCACTAATAAGGGAGGGATACCCTTCGGATTTCAACGGCGAGGCATACCAGACCGTCTCCGGGCAGAATTCCAACAACTCCGTTCGGGTTACGGATGAATTCATGAACGCGTTCCTGAGCGGCGGCGAGTGGAAAACCACCTACCGGACGACAGGCGAAGTCGCCCGGACATACAGGGCAGCCGAACTGATGGAGGCAATATCCAGGGCGGCGTGGGCATCCGCAGATCCGGGACTGCAGTTTGACACGACAATAAACAGGTGGCACACATGTCCCAATTCCGGCAGAATAAACGCGTCCAACCCGTGTTCTGAATACATGTTCCTGGACAACACGGCGTGCAATCTTGCTTCAATAAATATAGCGAAGTTTATCGACGAAAAGGGCAATTTCGACATCGATTCATTCAGGCATGTCATACGCATCTTTACCACAGCGATGGAGATAATAGTCGATTTTGCGTCTTATCCCACGGAGCTTATAGCGAAAAACAGTCACATTTACAGAACGCTCGGACTTGGATTCGCAAACATCGGAACGGCCATTATGCTGATGGGTTATCCGTACGACAGCGGCGAGGGACGTGCATTCGCCGCCACGATAGCCGCTGTCGTGACCGGGCACTGCTACCGCACCTCCGCCGAAATTGCTTCAGTGAAAGGACCGTTTGCGGCCTTCCCTGAAAACAGGAAGGAGATGCTTAGCGTGATGGCAATGCACCGCGACGCTCTCTACAGGATTGAGCAGTCTGACGTCAGCGCACCGCTGCTCAGGGCGGCATTCGACGACTGGAACGAGTGCATCAAACTCGGCGAGAAATACGGATTCAGAAATGCACAGGCTTCAAACATAGCACCAACCGGCACAATAGGTCTCCTGATGGACTGCGACACCACCGGGATCGAGCCGGATTTTGCCATCGTCAAGTGGAAAAAGCTCGCCGGCGGCGGTTATTTCAAAATTGTTAACAGATCCGTCGAGATCGCGCTCGGCAGACTGGGCTACAGCAGCGATAAGGTCAGCAGGATAATAACCGAGCTTACAGGCAGGGGAACGCTGAATGGCGCGCCGTTCATAAACGCGGAGAGTCTCTCATCGAGGGGGCTGACACCCGCAGAAATCGCCGGGGCAACGGATTATGTCGATCGTACCAAATCTCTTGATGACTTTACGCCGCATCTTTCCGAAAAAGAGCTGCGCGCGCTTGGTTTTGACGAGGAGCAGATACAGGCTGCAAGGGACTATGTCAACGGCGTCCAGGCCATGGAACTTGTGCCAGAGCTGAAGCGGGAGCATGTACCTATTTTCGACTGCGCAAACAACAGCGGCAGGGGAAGGAGGTTCATTGCGCCGATGGGGCATGTCAAGATGATGGCGGCCGTCCAGCCGTTCATTTCCGGGGCAATATCGAAGACGGTAAATATGCCCGCGGAAACGACCTGGCAGGACATACAGCAGATATATCTCGATTCGTGGAGGATGGGACTGAAGGCCATTGCAGTCTACCGGGACGGTTCAAAAGCCTCACAGCCTCTAAGCTCCGCAAAGGAAATCAGGAGCCGGCAGGAAACTATCGGTCGTGGTGTGAAGAAGGAACTGCCGAAGAAACGTGGCGGCTTCACACTTGAAGCCACAATCGGGGGCCACAAACTCTTCCTCCGCACAGGGGAATATGAGGACGGGACGCCGGGCGAGATATTCATAGACATGTACAAGGAAGGGTCATCCTACAGGAGCATACTCAACGGCTTTGCAATTGCTGTTTCCATAGGGCTGCAGTACGGCGTTCCGCTGGAGAAATACGTCAATGCATTCACATTCACCAGGTTTGAGCCGCAGGGATTCACAGACCATCCGAACGTAAGGACATGCACATCCCCCCTCGACTTTATATTCAGGATCCTTGGAATGGAATATCTCGGCAGAACAGACTTTGTGCAGATCAAACCGGCAGTGGACGACAGGGGCAATAACCATGAAGTGCCTAAGCCTTCATTCGTGCATCCGGCAACCAAGTCGCTTGACGAATTCACAGAAGAGGAAAAACGGGCCGACATGATGGACAGGAGCCTTTTGTTCGATTCCGACGCCCCGCTGTGCTCCGTCTGCGGCCATGTGACGGTAAGGAACGGCAGCTGCTATAAATGCCTCAACTGCGGCAGCACTACCGGCTGTTCCTGAGCGGCAGATTCATGCTGCCGCTCCTGAAGCCCTCAAGGTCAAGAACCACGTAGCCGAAACCCAGCGCCTTAAGCCTGGAGACAATGCCTTCCCTGATTGCCGGAGAAGCAGCGCGTTCCATGTCGCCGGCATCGATCTCGACCCTTGCTATTCTGTCATGCACCCTGACCCTGACATTTCTGAAACCCAGGCCCCGTATGTACCGCTCCGCCTCCTCCACCGACCTGAGGACTGACATGTCGAGCCGCTGGCCGTACTGTATACGAGAAGAAAGGCATGCGTTGGACGGACGCGAATGCACGCTAAGCCCGAGCAACCCGGCAATCCTCCTGACATCATCCTTTTCGATGCCGCACATTGCCAGCGGAAACAGCAGACCCTCCTCTTCCGCGGCCCTGATGCCCGGCCTGAAATCACCGAAGTCGGATTTATTGACGCCGAGCAGGACGCTACGGGCCCCTTCTCTCTCCGCCACCTTCTTCAGGACGGATGCAAGTTCCTTCTTGCAGTGGAAGCAGCGCATTGAATCGTTGCGGAGGTATGCTTCCATTTCCGTCTCCCCGGTGGCCACTGTCAGGTGCCTTATGCCTATTTCGGACGCAACATTCACAGCCGACTCCAGCTCTTCGGATGAAAGCGAGGGCGATATGGCCGTAACAGCAACTGCCCTGTCGCCGAGCTGTTCCCTTGCTATGAATGCGACAAGTGCACTATCCACGCCGCCGGAAAGGCCGATTACCGCGGATTCAAGCGAAAGGACAGTACTGCGCAGGCGCGCAATCGCGTTCTCCAGCCTGTTTTCAGTCCCTGTATCCAATGCTGCCACGATCCTGCCAATGCCTCCTTCATATTAAACAATTGAGAAGGCCTGCCTGGCGGCTATTGCGAAATTGAAGCATCTATATATCGGCATTGAGGCTTAGCCGTTAACGATAAGATGGCAACTTTCCCTGAAGTGAGAATGAGAAGGCTGCGCAGGGCAGGCATAAGACAGATGCTGTCCACGGTGCATGTGCTTCCAGCATCGCTCATCTATCCCCTTTTTGTCGATGCAAATCTGAAGAAGAAAGAGCCCGTTCCATCAATGCCGGGTCAGTTCAGGCATCCGCTGAGTGGCCTGCCAGATCTATGTTCAGAGATGGAAGACTCTGGTGTCATGGCAGTGATGCTGTTCGGCATCCCTTCAGGAAAAGACGGGAACGGAAGCGGCGCTTTCGACAGAAACGGCATCATACAGAAAGCAATAAGGAAGGTGAAGGAGAACAGCAGTCTTGTCGTTGTTGCCGATCTCTGCCTGTGCGAATACACTGATCATGGCCACTGCGGTATTGTCAGAAACGGAAAGGTCCTGAATGACGAAACACTGAAGGTATATGCCAGAATTGCAGCATCGCAGGCATACGCCGGTGCTGACATGATAGCTCCGAGCGGAATGATGGACGGACAGGTCCGCGTCATAAGAAAAGAGCTTGACAGCAAAGGCTTTGGAGAAACAGCCATAATGGCTTATTCCTCAAAGGCTGCATCCTCGTTCTATGATCCTTTCAGGGTTGCGGCGGAAAGCACCCCTTCATTCGGAGACAGGAGGGAATATCAGCTCAACTTTGCGAGCAGGACCGAACACATAAGGGAGATGGAGACGGACATTGAGGAGGGAGCTGATATCGTGATGGTGAAGCCGGCGCTCACCGGTCTCGACATCATAGCCAGGGCAAGGGATAAGTTCAGTGTCCCGATTGCGGCATACAACGTAAGCGGCGAGTACGCCATGATCAGCGCGTGTGCCGGTAACGGCTGGATGAATTACAGGGGAGCGGTGCATGAGCTGCTCACCGCAATTTTCCGGGCAGGCGCCGACCTTGTGGTAACATACCATGCCGTGGAGTACGCGCACTGGCAGAAAGAGGGTGTGATCTGAATCATCAGAGTCGGTGCCAGGGGAAGCGAACTGGCGATGACCCAGACCAGGATCGCGCTCGAATGCCTCGCATCAGCAGGCATTGACGAAAAGTTTCAGCTGAATGCCGTAAGAACAAGCGGGGACGAGAAGAAGAAACGTTTCAACCCGGCTGAAGGGTCCTTTGCCGACAGGATAAACAGCATGATAATTAATGGCGAAATAGATATCGGTGTTCACAGCCTCAAGGATTTACCTGCCGACATTTCGCAGGAGCTCGAGATAGCTGTTGTCCCCAGGAGGGGCAGCAGGCTCGACTGCCTGCTCGGCCCGGGCCCGTTCTTCAGGCTCCCCACAGGTTCAAGGATAGGGACATCGAGTCAGAGGCGTGCGGCACAGGCACTCAGGTTAAGGCGCGATATCATGATCCGGCCGCTGAGGGGCAACGTAGGCACAAGGACAGATGCGGTGGTCCAAGGAAGGGTAGACGCAGCGCTGCTCGCTATGGCAGGACTGGAAAGGCTGAAGTTTGTTCCGCCGGACGGCATACGCATGTATCCGCTTTCCCTGGATTACTTCGTCCCCGCCGCAGGACAGGGGGCGATTGCGGTTGTCTGCAGAAGAGGCTATCTGGAAAGGAGTGTAAGGGAGAGGGCAACGGACAGGCAGTGCATCGGCGAGATTGAGATAGAGCGTGCGCTTCTCCGCGCGCTGAGCGCCGGCTGCAACTCGCCGCTGGGCATAAGTGCAGTCTCCTTCGGACGCGGATACACGGTAAGGATCCAGATGCTGTCCCCGGACGGCTCCTCCGAAGCAAGGCTCACAAGAACTGTGAGAACGGGTGACGGCACGGGCTCGATCCTTTCCGATTTCAGGCCGATTGCAAGGGAGAAGCTGGGGGATCTGTTTCATGTCTGAACGGGAAGGGAAGGGGAAGGTCTACATTGTCGGCGCAGGGCCGGGAGATCCCGAGCTGCTGACAGTGAGGGCGAAGAGACTCATTGAGGGGGCATCATATATTGTCCATGATGCACTGGTCGGAGAAGAGACACTGTCTTTCGCACGGGTGGATGCGAAACTGATCAATGCCGGAAAGAGAAGGGGAAAGCACAGGATGGAGCAGGATGAAATAAACAATCTTCTGGCAGAGCTCGCGGCATCGGGAAAGGAGGTTGTGAGACTGAAGGGAGGGGACCCGTTCATCTTCGGACGCGGAGCGGAAGAAGCACTTTTTCTTAAATCACATGGAATAGATTTCGAGGTCGTGCCTGGTCTGAGTTCCGCGCTTGCCGGCCCATGTCTTTCGAACCTGCCGCTTACCCTGAGGGGTGTCTCCGATCGCGTCCTTATCCTTTCGGCCAGGGGGCCCGGAGGAGGGGATATCAACTGGGACTGCATAAACGTCGCAGGTCAGACAACAGTATTCATGATGGGGCTGTCCGGAGCCGGGTACATAGCGGAAAAACTCAGGGAACACGGTTTTCCGGGACGCACGCCGGTTGCGGTCATTTTCAACGCCTCGCTCAAATCGCAGCATGTGGTCGTCACCGACCTGGAAGGGCTTCCCTCTTCCTTCTCGCCTGGGGAATCGGATTCGCCGGGGCTGATTGTTGTCGGGGAGTCGGTAAAATATGTCAGGGAACTGGGTTGACTGTACATGCGTGTATTAATCCTGAGACCGGAGGAGGAGACCGCGGCATCCGCCGAAATAGCGCTGAGACTCGGTTTTGAGCCGGTGACTGCGCCCGCAATTTCCATCATTCGCCTCGAAGCAGATGTTACGGCAATAAGGGCAGCTGTGGAGGATTCGTGCGCCACGGTGTTCATGAGCAGGCGTTCGGTCCTCCTGCTCCGCGAGCTATGCTCATTCAGCGGGCGTCTGGCACATATGCCCGTGATTGCCGTCGGCGATACGACAGCCGCCGAACTCCGCAGGATGAGCGTTGAACCTGAGGTGCCTGCAAGGCATTCCTCCGAGGGGGTTGCGTCCCACATTCTTTCAGTCCACAGGGAATGCAGAGCAGTCACGGTGTTCAGGAGTTCGTCGGGAAACGGCCTGCTGCGCAAAAGGCTGGGGGAGGAGGGGATTGCGGTGCACGAGATACCCCTCTACAGAATAGTGCCTGTCCGCAGGAGCCCGGCACTGGAGTGTGCAATCAGGGCGATTGTGGCCGGCGAAAAGTTTGTAGTGCCGTTCACGAGCAGCATGGTTGTCAGGAGCGTATTTTACGCTGCCGCTTCCGTTGGAGTGGAAGATCGGTTCAGGTCCGGACTGGAGGGATGTACCGTCATATCCATAGGTGAGGAAACATCGAAGGAACTGGGCAGAAGGGGCGTTAAATTCACAGAATCCACGGTGACGGACTTCGAATGGATGCTTCGCGAGGCATCCGGGAGGTTATGAATTCAGTCTTTCCTTCTTCTGCCTGAGTTCCTTGATCCTGGATACGAGCCTGTCAACCCTCATCTGGGTAAGACCGCGGAGGTGTTCATATTTCTCCCTGCTTATCTTGTCGTCCCTGAGTCTCTTCTTCAGGTCGGCAAGGTCGGCTTCATATTCGGCCCTTATTGCATTAAGCCTCTTGATCTTCCTTTCTATCCTGTCAGCATCCGAACCGAACATTTTACATTTTCACGCCCAGGCAATGTATGCCGTTCCATTATAATAGGAGATGCATATAAAAAGATCAGAATCATATTATTCCGCATATCCCGCTGTCCCTTACCTGCCGAATGCAATTACCGCATGGTCTTTTTCAAATGCAGAGATATCAACGATCTCCGGCCTGCAGCCGAATTCCGCCGTCAGCCGTTCCGCCGATGATTTGAATATCAGGACAGGGTCCGCCGATGAGTCTACCGATCTGCTCTTTACCACAACGAAGAAGTGCCTGAGAGACGGAAAATGGCGTGCATTCCTGATAAATATTTCAATCAGGTTCTTCTGCGCTATATCCTGGTAGAGTATCTGCGGATTTTCGACAAGCATTTCATAACTCTCCGGACGGTTTGCATCGCACATCACGGGCACCATATTATCGTGGAGAGAGCACACGCCTGCAAGCTTCGAATACGGCCCGAACGCCTTTTCGATGCAGTAGACTTTTCCAGAAGGCGATATGTCGGCAACATGGCTTGCAGTCGTGCCTGCCGCTGCACCGAGATAGAGCGTCCTGCTGAACTCGTCGAACGGAAAGTGCTTTCCGCCGCATTCGAGATAGGCCGAAAGTTTGCTTCTGTAAGGATCCCACTCCCTGTACTCGTTTCCACCGAGCATCTCGAGCCGTTCTCTGCCGAGCGACCAGCCAGGCCTGCTGTTCTTAGTGTAAAGCCTGCCGCCTATCCTTGCAATACTGCCGTTCGCCTGCATGCCTCTGGTCGATTGTCATTTCACATTAATGAAGATGCCTTCCAAAGAAGGCGGATGGGCGGAAGAAATATCCGTGCAAAGGATTTAACCAGTGAAGCGGATATGAGAGCGTGAAAAATGAACTCAGGGAAATCGCCGAAAGCGTGAAAGATGCGGTAAGGGCGATCGCGGACAAGGACGGAACCGGAGAGGTCGCAGGAAAGGGCGCCGACGGCCAGCCGAGCTATGCGGCGGATGTCGCGGCAGAGGCGGCAGCTTTCAGGAAGGCGGAGGGACTGGGCCTGAACATAAACATACTCAGCGAAGAATCGCCCTTCGTTGACAGGAAATCAGAGCAGACGCTTGTGCTCGATCCTATCGACGGAAGCCTAAATCTGATTCATGGAGTTCCATTCTATTCCGTGTCGCTTGCAGTCGGCACCGGTTCGCTTTCCTCAGTCAAGTACGGCCTGGTAATGAATCTTGTGACGGGGGACACCTTCTATGCCGAGAAGGGGAAGGGCGCATTCAGGAACGATGAACTCATCCACGTGAGGAAGTTCAACGAAAAGGACTCCATGTTTTTCGTCTACATGGGAGCGAATGCGTCAAGCAACGCGTATGATATTTCAAGAAAAAGCGGAATGGTCAGATCTCTCGGCTCCGCATCCCTTGAAATGTGCCTGGTTGCGTTTGGAAAGGCGGATGTTTTCTATATGAGGGCTGTTGACAGCCATCATGCACTCAGGATAGTCGACATAGCAGCCTCATCGCTCATACTCAGGGAAGCAGGAGGGGAAGTATACGACCTGACGGGAAACATACTGGATATGCGCTTTGACATAACGGACAGGAAGTCCCTGATAGCAGTGGGTGACAGATCACTGCGGAGGTTTGCCCTTTGAACATCGCCCTGTATGCCAATTCCTCCATTCCCGATGCACGCGCTGTCGCAGCGGAGATATACAGGCTGCTTGACGGAAAGGTTGAGCTCGAAGCGGAAACAGCCCGCCAGTTTAGAAAGAAGGGCAGGAAACTCGAGGACATCAGGGCGGAGATACTCATCGTAGTAGGTGGCGACGGGACGATGCTGAAATCCCTCATGCGGTATGATGGACCCGTGCTCGGTATAAATGCCGGCGACGTCGGTTTCCTTACAGAAGTGGGAAAGGGGGAAGTGAAAAAAGCGGTAAATCTGCTGATGAAGGGGAAGTACCGGATAGAGGAGAAACTGAAGCTGAAAACGATTGTCGACGGTGCCAGATTGGAGGATGCGGTCAACGAGGCGGTGGTAACAGGCGCCGATCCCGGCAATGTGAGACATTTCAATCTTAAGATAGACGGAAGCAGTGTCGGCCTGGTGAAATCGGACGGCATCATCATCTCGACTCCGACCGGCTCGACATCCTATTCCCTTGCTGCCGGCGGACCGATTGTTGACCCTTCCGCATCGGTCCTTGTTCTTTCTCCCATCGCGCCATATGGCATATCATCAAGACCGATTGTAGCAGGCGACACATCCACAATCCACCTTTCCGTCGAAGGCGGAAGGCGCTGTGTCCTTGTCATAGACGGGCATGTGAGGCGTTTTCTCAGGGGAGAGGAAAAGATTGATTTTTCTGTATCGGAAAAAAAGGCGAAATTTGTCAGTTTTGACCGCGATTTCTATCACCGCATACACACAAAGCTGACGGGCTGAAAGGCGATGCCGGTGTTCAGCAGGAGACGTGTTGCGCGCAGGGCGTCCGCCACGGTGAAGAGCATAAACGGCGAACTCCTCGAATCCATCATGGAGGCGTCCAGGCATTCCCTGCCCAACGAATTTGCGGCAGGCCTTGCCGCCAGGGGGGACATCATAAGCGAACTCATACTCATCCCTTCTACAAAGAGCAATTTTCACTCTGCCTCCTTCAATTACCATTCGATACTGGGCAGTTTCTCCTCCGTAGGGACTGTTCATTCGCATCCCTCGGGTCACATAATGCCGAGCCTACCGGACCTGCGTCTTTTCAGTTCAGTCGGAAGGATACACATCATTGTCGGTTATCCGTTCGAGAGAGACAGCTGGGCGGCATTCGGCAAGGACGGTTCAAGGATCGAGCTGGCCGTTGTTTGACGCCAGCAGTCCGCGGTATATGGCCAGAAGCCTGTCAGTGATGGAACTGCTCGAAAATTCTCTCGACCTGGCGATACCCCGGCGACCCATCTCATCCCTGCCTGCCCTGTCGGAAGTTATTTCCCTGATCTTCAGCGCGATGTCCTTCGGATTCATCGGTTCGGCGCGCAGGCCCTGGATCCCGTCCGAGATGATTTCCCTGACGCCGGGTATGTCGCTTACAACGACAGGCGTGCCGCTTGCCATTGCCTCAATGGCAGATATGCCGAAAGCCTCCAGCCTGGAGGTGGAAGGGACAACGAGGACATCGGACGCCCTGTAAACAGACGGAAGAACAGAGTCAGGGATGTCGCCCAGCATCTTCACCTTCGAATCAAGGGAATGTATGCGTATGTACCGCTTTATGGAGGCTGCATATTCACCGTCGCCCACTACCAGCAGCCTGTAGTCCTCAGGCAGAAATCTCATAGCGCCGGCCAGATACTGAACTCCCTTGTGCCTTACAAGTCTTCCTACAAAAAGGACAACTTTGTATCTGTCGATGGAGAGTCTGCGCCTGGTCCTTATCCTGTCTTCCGGGTCCGGAAAGAATCTCCTCGTATTCGCGCTGACAGGCACAATTTCAGGCGTGATGTTCCATGTGTTCAGGGAAGTTGACGCATATGTTTCGGTTGTGACGATGACGCAGTCGGCGCTTCTTATTATCCTCCCGCTCATCCTCCTGTCCACCATCCTTATGAAGGGAGACAGAAGTCTCGAAGGTATATCCGAATCGCAATGATACGTCACGACCCTGACGCCTTTTCCGTCGTACCTGCGCGAGGAGGTCGTGTAGGCAAAGCTGGGAGGAGGGGTATGGGAATGGATAATGTCGAAATCACCTTCAAGATAACGGGCCAGCCTTCTCGGAAACGGTGTTCTGAAGAATGTCCCCCTGAGCGGCACCCTCACAACCCGCATATTACGAAAATTCTCTTCGGCAGGAAGCGTCCTGTCGAACCGCGATGTCAGAACTGTGACCTCATTGCCCCGCTTTGTCATCTCTTCAGATATGTCCCTCACAAACGATTCCACTCCACCGTGATGAGGGGAATAGTATGGCGACACCTGCACTATCTTCAAATCAGCGGAACCTCCCCGATGACATCATTCCATCAGTCCTCAAACATGAAACAGATATTTCAGTTAAGAATGCACTTCAACTGCATACAGATTGGCCTTACTGACATCCTCCCACGAATAAATTCGTGGGGTTCCCGTTAAGTCCATCCTCCACGGATATCACACCGCCGGGTTCATGGACTGTGTCGAGTCAGCCCCGTTCCAGCCGACCAGCCGCTGTAACCTCTCCCAACGCTGCCCTATGTTGAGAGCGCCGTTCATATCGGCATTTCCGCGCCATCCGCACGCAGAGCATTCGAAGGATGACCGTGTCCTTCTCCTTCCCATGGCATGGCAGACATGGCATTCCTGCGAGGTGTATGCCTCGCCCACATAGACAACGGGCACATCCTGCCACATCGCCTTGTACTCTATCATGGACATCAGGCTGTGGAAGGGCATGGAGTTGACCATACGGTTGAACCTCCTGCCCCTGCCAGTATCACGGTGCCCGCCGGTGAAATCGCCTATGACGATTGTTGCCGACGTCTCCTTCGCAACCGCAACGATATCCTTCGCCGCATTATGCAGCAGTGCCGCGACTCTGCGCGCTTCCCTGTCTTTCACCTTCTTCACCGTGCGGAACGCACGTTTCTCCTGCAGTGCTGTCCGCAGCCATGCATGATGGCGTCTTATCCCCCTCACCTTCCTGCCATAAAATACAGGCCTCACCGATGAACCCGGGGCCATCAGCACGGCAGTGGCCGGATTCATCTCACCCATGTCTATGGCAAGTATGTTGGGATAAGCGTCAATGTCCGGTGCCTGTACATCCTTCTGCAGCACGACATGCACGGACCAGTGATTCCTCTTTCTGATGAGCTTTGCCTCGCGTATCTTGATTGAAGCATCGGCGAGCAGTTCCTCATGTGCCGGGGCCATCGTCACGGGACACCACAGTCCGCCCCTGATGGCCTTCACGGGCACTCTGAACCACCACCTGCTCCATTCCGCGTTCCTCGCCTTCTCCAGCTTTATGACATCGTTCCTGAGGACCATCGGATAGTTCCTGGTCATGCTGAACCGCTTCTTCAGTCTGTGCCGGAGTATCGTCGCCTGCTGTTTCGTCGCCGAATAGAGTGGCACATCGGCGCTGTCCCCATAACGCAGGCATGCGAGCCATGCATCGTATTCCTGCCCGAGCATGGCTTCTTTGGTCTTTGTCAGTCCATTGGGCGTGAGCTTAATCGTTTTTCGGAGTTCCATGTTCCCACTGCTGTTCTATGTATTTCTGTATCGTTTCGGACAATGCGTTTCCTGCCGAAGCCACAAAATAAGAGCGTGTCCATAATGTGTTCATCCTGCGCAATTCCGGGAATTCCGTGCGCAGCACCCTTGAACTGCGTCCCTTGAACGCCTTCACCGCGCGGTGCGGTGATATCAGCGGGTCCACGGAAACAAAGAGATGGACGTGGTCCGGCATGATTTCCATCGCGATGATTTCCCATGCATGCCAGGCGGCGACGTCTTTAATAACTTTCTCAAGGCGTTCCCTGATTTTGCCCGTGAGCAGATGCCTCCTGTACTTCGGGCATCATACAAAATGGAGATTGAGAAGGGATATAGATGTCCTCTTATGCCGATATTCCATAATGTATCGGATATTATCGATACCTATAAAGTTATCGGGCGCTTCTATGGCGGCCATAAAGGGTTAGGAAAATAAGCGTTTTTGATTCGATTTTTGAATTGCCAGTGTGCTCGGACCGAAGAGTCTAAATAGTTAGTAGTATA